>CASFPB010000052.1 GCA_949296605.1 uncultured bacterium | reverse complement strand
TAGAATATAATTCTTTTACTAAATCTTTATTTTTTCTCAAATTTCTTCTTTCTTTTCTATTCATTACTACATACCACCTTTTTATTATATAGTAATTATATCAAAAATCTTTGCGAAAAAAATTTACTCTTTTTATCTGTAAGATAAAATAATAGTTGTAAAAGTAAAAAAATAATGATATTATTCTCCTATAAATTTTATAGGAGAATAATTTTATGTTAACAGCAAAAGAAGTTTCATTATATTTTCTTAATAAAGATAAAAAGAAAAAATTATTTAATAAAAACATTGTTGATTACAACAATCACACTTCATATGAAGGGAATATAAGGCTAAACAAATATTTATTTTTATCACAAGTAGTTTATTTAGCAAAATACAATCAAAAGTTATTTTTTGATGATTTTTTAGCATATGATAATGGCCCAGTAATAAATGAAGTAATGAATTCATATTTAAATATTATAAATACGATAGAAATTCCAAATATTGATGAAAGTAAAAAAGTATTTTTAGATAAAATATATGAATCATTAAAAAATGCAACTTATGAAGAACTAATTGAAATAACGCATGAGGATCCTGAATGGCAAAGATTAAGTTCTAAAACATATAAAACCCCAAAAATGGATATAGAAAGAAATTTAGAAGAATATAAAAAAAGATATAAAGGATTACTAGAAGCATTGGATATATAATGCAAAATAAACTAATAGTAGGGCAAGTATTATGGTTAAAAATTAGATATCAAAAAGATAAGATATCCAATATAAAGCATCCATTATTGATTGCTAAAATAAATAAAAAGTCAATAGAATTAATAGCAATAGATAAAATTAAAGGACAGTTATACAATTTATATTATCCATTTAATAAATACATTAGTTGCACAAATCCAATAGAAAAAGTTATATCAAAAGATAGTTATGCCCAATTAAATAATAAAATATTAGTAGAATATTTTGAAGATTTAAAAAAATATCGGAAAACATTAAAAACATTATCAAAAAACAAACTAAAAGAACTACTTAAAGATTATTTTGAATATCAAAAAAATACAATAATAAAAGAAGAAAGAAAAGTTTATATAAAAAAAGAAGAGTTAAAAGAATTAAATGATTAGCATAGATTAGAATTAATACGAGTAAAATAATTGCTTGATTATTTGCCTAATAAACATTATAATTGAGATATAGATATAAATAAATATAACCAATTTAATATATATTTATTCTATGAATGAAGGAGGAAAAAATGGATAATATTTTAATTACCATTTTAACTCTTATTGTTGGAATTTTATTAGGTGGAGTAGTAGTTTGGATTATATTTACAATTAAAGCAACTAGGGCACTTAAAAAAGCTAATAAATTTTTAGAAGACGCTAAAAAAGAAGCTGAAAGGAATAAAAGAGATACTTTACTTGAAATAAAACAAGAATCATATCGTATAAAACAAGAAACAGAAGCAGAAATAAAAGAAAAAAAAGCTGAAATAATACAAAGTGAAGATAGACTTTTAACTAGGGAAAATAATCTAGATAAAAGAGAAGAAATGCTTCAAAATAGAGATAATTTATTACAAGATAAAGAAAATGATTTATTAGCAAAACAAAAAAAATTGCAAGAAAAAGAGGAAAAAATGGATGAGCTACTTAAAGAAGAAGTAGCAAAACTAGAACAAATATCAAAATTTAGTAAAGAAAAAGCTAAAGCTGCAATAATGGAAAGAGTAGAACATGATATGGAACTAGAAATTACTAGTTACATAAAAGAAGCAGAAGCAAAAGCAAAATTAGAAGCACACGATATTGCAAAACAATTAATAGTTAATAGTATGGAAAGATATTCTGATGATGTAGTTGGACTTCAAACTGTAAGCACAATAGAATTACCAAATGATGAAATGAAAGGAAGGCTTATTGGTAGAGAAGGAAGAAACATTAAAACTATTGAATCAGTTACTGGAGTAGATTTAATTATTGATGATACACCAGAAGCAATAGTTATTTCATCATTCGATCCACTAAGAAGAGAAATTGCTAAAATAACAATAGAATCTCTTATAAAAGATGGTAGAATTCATCCTGGTAGAATTGAAGAAATATATGATAAAACAGTAAAGGATGTAAATGCCAGAATCATTCAAATTGGAAATCAAACAATAAATGATTTAGGAATAACCAAAATGGATCCTGAGCTTGTAACTTTAATTGGAAAACTTAATTTTAGAACAAGTTATGGTCAAAATGCATTAAAGCATTCAATAGAAGTTGCTAATCTTTGTGGACTTATGGCAGCAGAATTAGGTGAAAATGTTACACTTGCAAAAAGAGCTGGATTATTACATGATATAGGAAAAGCAATAGACTATGAAATTGAAGGAAGTCATGTTGATATAGGCTTAGAATTTGCTAAGAAACATCAAGAAAATGAAGTAGTTTTAGATGCTATAGCATCACACCATGGTGATAAAGATGCTAAAACAACAATAGCAGTTTTAGTAGCAGTAGCTGATACCCTATCAGCAGCACGACCTGGAGCAAGAAACGATTCTTTAGAAAATTACATAAAAAGATTAGAACAATTAGAAGAAATAGGTAATAGTTATGAAGGCGTTGAAAAAACATTTGCAATGCAAGCTGGTAGAGAACTAAGAGTAATAGTTAAACCAGATGAAATAGATGATGCAAAAAGTTATAAAATAGCTAGAGATATTAAAGAAAAAATTGAAAAAGAAATGCAATATCCGGGAACTATTAAAATAACTGTTATCAGAGAAACTAGGGCTCAAGAAGAAGCAAAATAAAAATACAACTTTAAATTGTTGTATTTTTTTAATTCTCAAATATTAAGATTGATTAACTTCCATAATTACAGGTAAAATTATAGGTTTTCTTCCAGTTAAATTATTGATAAATGGTAATAGTTCAAGTATAATTTGATTTTTTAAATCAGTATATGAATATGGAGATTTAGTTAGAAAACTATTAACAACTTCTGAAATTTTTCTTTCTATTTTTTGCATTAGTTCTTGATTTTCATTTACCAATACAAACCCTCTAGCAGTAACATTCGGTTTTAATAACAGTTTTCTAGTTAAAGTATTAATATTTAAAATAGTTATTAAAATACCATCTTGACTCATTAATTTTCTATCTTTTATGACAACGCTTCCAATATCTCCAACTCTAGATCCATCAACATATATATCTCCAGCTTGAACAGTTCCATTTTTTCTAACCTCACCATTTAATAATTCAATAACCTCACCATTAGAACAAATAAAAGTATTTTCTGAACTTACGCCACATAATACACCAATTTCAGTATGCCTTTTAAGCATTCTATATTCACCATGCATAGGCATAAAATATTTTGGCTTTATAATTCTAAGCATCCATTTTAATTCTTCTTCTTTGGCATGACCTGATGTATGGATATCACTAAATTCAGAATTAGTAAAAACACGAACTCCTTTTAAATAAAGTTTATTTATAATTTTATTAATACTTTCTGCATTACCAGGAATAGGACTAGAAGAAAATATTACTAAATCATCACCCAGTAATGAAATTTGTTTATGTTGGCCATTAGCAATTCTAGATAAAGCAGCTAGAGGTTCACCCTGAGAGCCAGTGCATAATATACATATTTCATTTCTTTTTAAAGATTTTGCATCATTAGCATCAATAAATAAACTTTTATCGGTAATTAAACCATTATTTAAAGCAAGTTCAACACTATTTTCCATACTTCTTCCAAATATAATTATTTTTCTATTATATTTTTTACAAGATTCTGCAATATGTTTAATACGATAAATATTTGAAGCAAATGTAGCAATAATTACTCTTCCGTGATGTTTACCGATCATATCATTAATAGTTCCATCAACAGCACTTTCGCTTTTAGAATATCCGGAAGAAAGAGCATTTGTAGAATCACTTAGTAATAAGGTAACACCTTCATCACCAGCTTTAGCCATTTTATGTATATCAGCCATTGGACCAACTGGTGTTAAATCAAATTTAAAATCTCCAGTTTCAAAAATTGTTCCATTTGGAGTTTTAATAACTAAAGCAAAACTATCAGGAATAGAGTGTGTAGTATTAATAAAAGATATATCAAAGTATTTTGTTTTTACATTTAAATCTGTAGTAATTATTTCAAAATTATTATAATTGATATTCCTTTCAACTAATTTTTTTTCAATTAAATCTTTAGCAATTTTAGGAGTATAAATTATAGGTATATCAATTGCTTGTAATAAAAATGGAATACCACCGATATGATCTTCATGACCATGTGTAATAAATAATCCTTTTATTTTATCTACATTTTTTTTCAAATAAGTAATATCTTGAATAACATAATCTACCCCTAGTAAATTATCTTCAGGAAACATTACTCCTGCATCTATAATAAGTAACTCATCATTATGTTCAATGATATACATATTTTTGCCGACTTCACCTAAGCCACCCAAAGCAACAACTTTTGTGGCAATTGTTTTATTTTCCATAAAAAAATTCCTTCTTTCTTTTAATCAATTAACAGTAAAGTTTTCAACTAATAAAATTATATCAAAAAAAAGATTCTTTGTCTATAACTATAATGTTTTACTAATTTAGAAAAATAAAAAATTATAAATTAATTCAAATTTATAATTTTGGAAAATCTAAATCTAATTCCTTTAAAACGCCAATTAAAAAAACTTTATGTTCTTTTAATAAAACTAAAAGAATTTCACATAAATAATTTAAACTATTTGGAACTGCAATGTGATTTTTTTCATAATTAGAAATAATATTAGCTAATCTTAAATATTCTTGAAGTAAATACATAATTACTGTTTTACTATTTTCTGAATTATTTATAGAATTATTTACTGCGGATTTTAGCTCATTAAATAAAAATCCTGCTGATAAATTGTTTTCAAGTTCTATATTTAAATTAGTATAATTTGTTAAAAAATCCATATTTTTTAAATTCCGTTTTAACTCTTGTAGTAAAGTGGCAATTATTTTTACAAGATCATCGAAAGAACAACCTAATAATTTATTTAAATTAGCCTTTATTTCTTTTTTTAATCTTTCAGCTCTTTTAATATCAAAAATACTTGGAGGCATATAAGAAAGTTTAAAATTTAATATTACTTTTTGAACATCTATATATTGTGAATATAAGTCATCTAAACTTCTTCTAATATTCAAATAATCTTTTAACCATTTTTCAAAGTCATTTTCACTTTCATCACGACTTTTAGTATAAGTTTGATATACATCATTGTTATTTATTTCCAATTTATTATCATATTGTTTTCTTTTTTTAATATCAGATAAAACATCATAAGCTTCATTAATTAATTGCATAATTTGTATAGCATCAAAACTATCATTGTAATCAGGATGATATATTTTGGCTAATTTACGATATGCTTCTTTAATTTCTTGTTGTGAAGAATTTTTACTAACTCCCAAAATTTCATAATAATTTCTATTGTAAAAATCAAAACCTTCATTCTTAACTAAAATTGAGCTCATAAATATTTCCTCCAAACAAATTTAATAATTATTATAATATAGATTAAGTAGAAATCAAGAAAAAATTATGATAAAATCAGTTTGAAAGGAAATGGTTAGTATGGGATTATTTAATAAATTAAAAAATATATTTCAAAATAAAGAAAAAGAAATAAATCAAGATGAAAATATAGAAAAATATGATAAGGGACTAGAAAAAACAAGAAATGAATTTGTATCGAAATTAAATTTACTTGGAATTAAATATACAAAAGTAAATGAAGAATACTTTGAAGAATTAGAAAATCTTTTAATAATGGCAGATATTGGAGTTAAAACTGTTATGAATTTTATGGATAGACTTAGAAAAAGAGTTAAAAGTGAAAATATAACAGATACAAAATATTTACAAGAAGTAATTGTTGATGAATTATTTATTATTTATGTAAATAATGAATCTATAACTGATAAAATTAATATGGCAAAAGAAGGCCCAACAGTAATATTAATGGTGGGAGTAAATGGGGTAGGAAAAACAACTACAATTGCAAAATTAGCCAATAAATATAAAAATGAAGGCAAAAAAGTATTAATGATTGCTGGAGATACATTTAGAGCTGGAGCAGTAGAACAATTAAAAATCTGGGCAGAAAGAACTGATTCGCTATTTTATGGTAAAGAAAATAGTGATCCAGCTGGAGTTATTTTTGATGGCTTGGTTAAAGCCAAAGAAGAAAAAGTTGATATAGTATTAATAGATACTGCTGGAAGATTGCATAATAAAATAAATTTAATGAAGGAATTAGAAAAAATTAATAAGGTAATAGGTAATCAAATAAATGGAGCACCGCATGAAACTTTATTGGTAATTGATGCAACAACTGGTCAAAATGGAATTATGCAAGCAAAAGCATTCAAAGAAATAACAAATATTACAGGAATTGTTCTAACTAAACTTGATGGAACAGCAAAAGGTGGAATAGTTTTAGCAATAAAAGAAGAAGTTAATATTCCAGTTAAGTTTGTAGGTCTTGGAGAAAAAATGACAGATTTAATTACATTTGATATTGAAAATTATATTTATGGTTTATTTAAAGAATTTTTATAATAAATAATGAGAGAATACTTATTATTCTTTTTTTATATAAAGTAAAATTAATTGTGGAATTGTAAAATAAGATTTGATATACTTATAAGCATAAGGAGTATATAATGATTATAAAAATTTTAATAGTAATAGGAATAATTGTTTTAATATATATTTTACTAACAATAAATAGTTTAATAAGATTAAATAATAAAGTAAAAGAAGCATTTGCTACAATGGATGTTTACTTAAAAAAAAGATGGGATTTAATACCAAATTTAGTAGAAGTAGTTAAAAGTTATTCAAATTATGAAAAAAATACTTTACAAAATGTAATAAACTTAAGAAATAATAATTATGATGAATTAAATTATGACGATAAATTAAAAACAAATAATAAATTAAGTGAAAATATTACAAAATTATTTGCATTAGTGGAAAACTATCCAGAAATAAAAGCAAATGAAAATTTTTTAAAACTAAGTGATAATTTAACAAAAATAGAAGATGAAATAGCAAATTCAAGAAAATATTATAATGCAATTATAAGAATTTATAATAATAAAGTAGAAATGTTTCCAAGTAATATAATAGCAAAAATTTTTAAATTTAAAGTTAAAACTATGTATGAAATCAATGAAAATGAAAAAGAAAGTGTAAAAGTAGAAGTATGAAAAAAGTAAAATATTTATTAATTGCAATAATATTAAGTCTTTTTATAATTAATAATCCTAAAGCGACATCTTATAATAATGATTACATAATTGACGAATATAATATTAAGATTGATGTAAATGAAGATAATACATTCGATATAATTGAAGAAATAAATGCTTATTTTAATGTAGAAAAACACGGAATAATTAGAAAAATACCATATATTAATTACGTTGAAAGAGAAGATGGAACTAAAACAAAGAATTATGCTAAAATAACGGAAATTAAAGCTAATGAAGAAAGTTCTTTATCAAAATATGATGGAAACTACGAACTTAAATTAGGGAATGAAAACAAAACTATAACTGGAAGCAAGACATATATAATTAAATATACATATAATCTTGGCAAAGATCCATTAAAAGATATAGATGAATTTTATTTTAATATAATTGGATCTGATTGGGATACATCAATAACTAGAGTAAATTTTGAAATTAATATGCCAAAGGAATTTGATACTAGTAAAATTGGATTTTCATCAGGATATAAAGGATCTACTTCTAATAATGTTTCTTACACAGTTGATAATAATACTATTTTTGGATACACAACAACCTTTTTAAACAGTAATGAAGCATTGACAATAAGAATAGAACTTCCTGAAGGGTATTTTAGTGAAGCGAAAAGTTTAATAGATAATCATATAATTATTGGCTTTTTAATACCAATAATAAGTTTAACAATTGTTGTAATCATTTGGAATGTAACGACTAAAAAAAATAAAGTTATAGAAACAGTTGAATTTTATCCCCCAGAAGGATACAACAGTTTAGATGTTGCATATTTATATAAAGGGAAAGTTGATAATAAAGATGTAGTTTCATTACTAATATATTTAGCTGATAAAGGTTACTTAAAAATAGAAGAAAAAAACAGTGATTCATTGCTATCAGCAAACAATTCAACAATAATAACAAAGATTAAAGATTACGATGGTAATAATTCGATGGAATTAGAATTTATGAATGGCTTGTTTGAAGATAGTAATGTTGTTACAACGAATTCATTAGAATATAATTTTTATGATACAATATCTAAAATAGAAATAAGTATGAATTCAAAAGAAAATAAGAAAAAAATTATTAAGCCATTAAATACAGCAATAAAAATTATAATATTTGCCATAGTTTACCTAGCATTTTTATTGCCAATAATAATGCACATATATAACGACGTAAATATTAGTTTAATATTAATAATTGTGTTTTTAACAGCATTTTATACACCATTTTTTGTTACAGTAATTAAAGTAGATAAATTATTTTGGAAAACTTTTATATTTATATTTTTATTAATCCATAGTGGGGCATTTTTCTATGGAATTATTGGGTCATATGTTTATTCATGGACATTATTATTAATTAATTTAGTTATTACCATAGTCTGTATATCAATAATTATTAAAATATCTAGTAAAATAGTTTTAAGGACAAAAGAAGGAAATGAAATTTATGGTCGAATATTAGGATTTAGAAACTTTTTAATAACGGCGGAAAAAGAAAAATTAGAACATTTAGTAATGGAAAATCCAACATATTTTTATGATATATTACCTTTCACATATGCATTGGATATATCGGATAAATGGATTAAAAAGTTTGAAGATATTGCAATCGAACCTGTTAAATGGTATAGTGGATCAGATGTATTTGCAATAACTACTTTTGTTAGCACAATGAATAACACAATGGATACAATTTCGCCTAAAAGTAGTGGCGCTTCAAGTTGGGGCGGTTCATCTAGTGGAGGTGGGTCATCAAGTGGTGGTGGTTCATCTGGAGGAGGCTCCGGTGGTGGAGGCGGAAGCTCATGGTAAACAAGATAATAAAGGATAAAAAGGAGATAAAAATGAAAAAAAATATAATTAAATTAATAATACTAGTAATATTAACATTTTCAACAAATATAAATTTGGTTCATGCAGATAGTTTAACCTTAAATGACTTATATGAACAATTAGAAAAAAGCGAAATATATAATTATGTTGAAAATTTAGCTGATAGTTTCGAACTATCTTTAATAAATAATAATATAAATTTTGAATATACAATTATTGATGGCAATGAAGATTTCCCAGAATCAATAATGGGAAATGTTACATATAATGAAGATACAGATACATTAAACTATGAGTATTTTGGTAATTTAGAATCTAATGAAGTATCATATAAGAGGTTAGGAATTGAAAGTTTATTAATGTCACAAATTTTAGCGATAATTGCTGAAGCCAATGGAATAAATATTACTAATGATATAGATGAAACTAAATTAACTTTAGAAGAAAATGGTGTAGAATTAGAAATGATAAAAGTAGAATTTGATGATGGCTATTTACAGGGTTATAAGTCAATATCAGTTAAATTAAATGATTTAAATTTTGAAAATCAAAATTCACAAAATGAAGATGCTAATGACCAAACTGAAAGTAATAATGAAAGTAAAGTTAATAATAACGAAAATGTAGAAAATCCTAAAACTGGTAATTTTATATCAATGGTAACATTAATAATAGCAGCAATTATTTCGATATTTATAATTGTTATTGCTAATAAAAAAACAGTTTTTAAAAAAATATAAAAGAAAAATTTTTTGTTAAAACAATCTGAAGTGCACAATTATTGTGCACTTCATTTTTTAAAATACAGAAACAAATTATTATCTAAAATGTTATTTAGGGGGGAACAAAGATTTTAAATAATTATATGATTTTCATTGAGAAAACAACACATTAAAATCATTTAAGCTTTGAGCTTTTACTAAAGTTCTGTGTATAATTTGTATTACAAATTAATTACATAACAGTTTTTAATTTTTGAGTGTTTTCTCTTTTTTATTTAATAATTTATTTTCCCACATCTAGTTTACTACATCACAATATTTACTTAATTTGACATAAATAATCATTTATGATAAAGTAAATGCATTGAAAAAGGGGGATAAATTATGAATAGCTGTAAAAAAACAGTTTATGCATCTAATATATTTGAAAAAGAAAATAATGAGTTAAAAAGAAGATACTTGCTTTTAAATATTGATACAATAAAAACAATTATGAAACTAGTTCCAGGATATTGTGGCTGTTTTGGGACAGGATATCCATTTTATGCTTTAGATGAAAATTTAGAGGGAGATTTGCCTGTAATTAATGAACAACTTAGATACAATAACGAACTTTTAAAAGAATTAGAAAACAATAACTCAGACTGGGCTTGTGAAAAATGTTTAGTTGAAAATATTAGTCAAATGCCTGATTTAAAGCAAATATGTAAGCCTTGTCCAAGAATTGTGGATTCGTTAAAACCAAGAAAAGTTATAAATAGATTGCCTGACATTGATATGTGGCTTGTATGTGCAGATGACAAAGTTGAAGAAGCTAAACAGTCTTTAAAAAAAATATTTGATGCTTTAGGAATGCACACCTCAGATGTTGACCCTTTAAAAACTATAAATGAAGTAGTAGAAATAGCAGAAGATTTACAAAATGGTAAAATGCCTAAAAAGTTGTTGCCTTTAGATGTTCATATTATTGAATATTCTAAATTAAATGATTTAATTAATAGTGTGCCATCTACTTTGGCTATAGCAAGAAGTTTAAATATACCACCATACTTACCGATTCATCCAGTATCATTAAGGAAAGATTGGCAATATGATGACACTGCATATAATTTTATATTTGATTTTTTGTTCAGTTTGACACCATTTGATTGGGAAAATATTTTATTAAAAAAAATAAATTATGCTAGAATGATTTTAGGCCAAACATTTTCAAAAGAAGAATTGCTTGAACTCTTAAATTTAGTGTCATCTGATTCTGTAAAAAGAAGGTTTGAGACACCACAACTCCAAAGAATATATGAAAGAAGGTTAGATTCATGGAAAAAATAATTGATTTACACGTTCATACTAATTGCTCTGATGGAAAATTATCCCCAAAAGAAGTAATAGATTTAGCATATAAAAATAAGGTTTCAGTTTTAGCTATTGCTGATCATGATACAATTGATGCATATACTGATGATTTATTCTTTTATGCTAAGGAAAAAGGAATAAAAATTATTCCAGCAGTTGAAATTTCTACAAAAGGAAAAAAGTGTGGAATGCACATTTTGGGTTATAATATTAATTTAAATGATTACCAATTTTGTGAACAATTAAAAAAATTACGTAATATAAGACATGATTATCTAAAAGAAGTTTCAGAAAAATTAATTAGTTTAGGGTATATAGTTAATTATGATGAATTGTCTTTAATAGAAGCGGTGACTAAAGCCCATATTGCATTAAACATTGTAAGTAATAAAAATAATGAAAACAAATTAATTGAAGTTTTTGGCCACATACCCGATAAAGGGGAATTTATTGAAACAATAATGAATGAAGGTTGTCCTGCTTATGTGAAAAAAAATACAGTATCACCATTAGATGCTGCTAAATTAATAAGACAAGGTGGTGGAAAAGTTGTTTTAGCCCATCCAGTTGCCTATAAATATGAAGATGGTTTAAATGAAGATGATATTTTAAAAGTTATAAAGGAAATTAATGCTGATGGAGTAGAAGCAAATTATATATACATAGATAGAAAAGGTTATAAAATAAATGAAATTGATACATGGAAAAAATTTGCTTATGATAATAATTTAAAAATTACTATTGGTTCTGATTTTCATGAAAGTGACGATATTCATCCAACTATTGGACTTTTGAATGAAGAAATAAATTTAAATACTAATGATATAACCTCTATACTTGATTGGTTAGAAAATTGACTTTTATAATTTAAATTGTAATTTTAGGAAATGCACTTTAAAGTGCTTTTTTTATTTGTTATAATTGTTTAAAGTGGAGGTTAAAATGAATATATTAGATGGATTAAATAAAGAACAAAAAATGGCGGTAGAACACATTGATGGTCCATGTTTAGTTTTAGCTGGGGCTGGTTCAGGAAAAACAAAAGTATTAACTATGCGAATAGCCAATTTAATTAACCACGGAATATATTCTAAAAATATATTGGCAATAACATTTACTAATAAAGCTGCCAAAGAAATGCGAGAAAGAATTAACAATGTAGTAGATGAAAACTATGCATTTGTTGGAACCTTTCATTCATTTGGTTTAAGGATAATTAGAGAAAACTATGAATTATTAGGATTGTCTAAAAATTTTACAATAATAGATAGTGATGATGGAACAAGTATAATTAGAAAAATATTAAAGGATTTAGATTATGATTATAAAACTTATAGTCCAGGCTTTATTAAAAATAAGATAAGTTTTATAAAAAATGAAATGTTAAGTGATAGTGAAGCTGAAAAATTTTTAACTTCACCACCAGAACAAGTTGCATTAAAAGTATATTATGAATATCAAAAAGTATTAAGAAGAAATAATGCAGTAGATTTTGATGATTTATTAAGATTGCCAGTTGAATTATTTATTCAAAATGAAGAAGTCTTAGATGAATATCAAGAAAAATACAAATATATATTAATTGATGAATATCAAGATACAAATGAAGTTCAATATAAAATGATAAAAAAATTAGCGGAAAAATATCGAAATTTATTTGTTGTTGGTGATATAAATCAATCAATTTATGGCTTCAGATGGTCAAATTATAAAAATATTTTAAATTTTGAAAAAGATTATCCAGAAGCAGTATCCATAACATTAAATCAAAATTATCGAAGCACAAACACAATATTAAATGCTGCAAATTCAGTAATTAAAAATAATACTGAAAGTAAAGAAGTAAATTTATTTAGTGAACTTGGTGAAGGTGTAAAAGTTAAATATATGAGAAGCTATGACGAAAAGCATGAAGTAACTTTAATAATGGAAGAAATAAAAAAACTATTAGAAAGTGGTTACGAATACAAAGACATAGCAATATTGTATAGAACTAATGCTCAATCAAGAACATTAGAAGAAGGAATGCTTAAATTAAATTATCCTTATAAGGTAGTAGGAAGTTATTACTTTTATAAAAGGAAAGAAGTAAAAGATTTACTTAGTTATTTAAGATTGATATCAAACCATAATGATGATGTTTCGTTAGAAAGAGTTATAAACGTTCCAAAAAGAGGAATAGGAACAAAGAGTATAGAAGACTTAGAAGGATTAGCTAAAGAAAAAAATACTAGTATTTTTGAAGTATTAAATAAACCAAAAGAAATTGAGTTTAAGAATTTAATACTTGAATTAACTGAAGCAAGTAAAAATGTTGATTTGACGGAATTAATAGATATAGTATTAGAAAAAAGTGGATTAAAAGCTGAAATAGAAAAAGATAAAACATTAGAATCAGAATTAAGAATAGAAAATTTAATGGAATTTAAAAGTATAACTGAAAACTATCAAAAAGAAACAGGAACAGTAAACTTAGAAGATTTTTTAGAAGATATAAGTTTAGTAGCAGATGTATCAGATCATAATGATGATAATAATGTTATTACCTTAATGACAATGCATTCTGCTAAAGGATTAGAGTTTAGAGCAGTATTTTTAGCAGGTATGGAAGAAAATATTATGCCTCATGCAATTTCCTTACAAGAAAAAGATGGAATTGAAGAAGAAAGAAGATTATGCTATGTAGCAATAACAAGAGCTAAAGAAAGATTATACATAACAAATGCAAAAAGAAGAATGTTGTTTGGTAATACAAATATGAATCCACCAAGTAGATTTATTGGAGAAATAGAACCAAACTTAATTGAAAAAACAGAAACTCAATTTGAAAAAGAACAAAATACTTTTATAAAAGAAAAATATTATAGTGACGAATCTACAAATTATAAGCATGGTGAAATAGTTTATCATATGAGCTTTGGCAAAGGTGTAGTAGTTGATTCCGACGATAGGTTTGTAACAGTTGCATTTGATAAAAGATTTGGAATTAAGAAATTTTTAAATAATTATCAAGGACTAAAAAGGAGCGATAAATGAATAATTTGACACTTGTTATTATGGCAGCAGGAATGGGAAGTCGTTTTGGAGGTTTAAAACAAATAGAACCAGTAGGGCCAAATAATGAAATAATTGCTGATTATTCGGTATATGATGCAATAAAAGCTGGTTTTAAAAAAGTAATATTTATAATACGTAAAGAAAATTTAAAATATTTCCAAGAAAATATAACAAAGAAGTATCAAGATAAAATAGAAGTGTTATTTGCTTTTCAAGAACTAGAAAATATACCTCAAGAAATTAAATTGCCGAAAGATAGAACAAAAATGTTAGGAACGGCACATGCCTTATATTGTGCTAAAGACCTAATAAATGGAAATTTTGTATTAATTAACTCTGATGATTTTTATGGTTTTGATTCCTATAAAATAGCAGTAGATTTTTTTGAAAGCTCGAATGATAACTATGAATATGTTTCTATTAATTATCCGTTTAAAATTACAGAGAGTAAAAATGGTGCAGTAAAAAGAGGGGTAGTAGTTGAAAATAATGGATTTATTGAAGATATTTTAGAAAGTGAAATAAAAAAAGAAAATGATAAATTAATAGCTAGGTCACTAACAAATGATAAAACTTTTGAAATAAATGAAGATACATTAGTGGCAGTGAATTTTTTTGGAATAAAAAAGACATTTTTAAGATATTTAGAGGAAAAGTTTGATGATTTTATAAAAAGGGGTATAGGATTAAATGATGAATTTTTAATACCAAACGTATTAAAAGATGGAATAAAAGAAAAAAGATTTAAAATCCAATCTAAAACAAGCAAATCCAATTGGATGGGCATAACTTACAAAGAAGATTTACCATATTTAAAAGATAAAATTAATGAATTAATAAAGAAAGGAGAATATCCAGATAACCTTTGGAAATAAAATGGAAGAATTAAAAAAAAGAGTTGAAGAATTAACAAAAATATTAAATGAAGCAAATTACAATTATTATGTATTAGATAATCCAACAATAACGGACCAAGAATATGATAAATATTTAAGAGAATTAATAAACATTGAAACAAACCACAAAGAACTTGCTAGTCCAACATCTCCGACAAATAGAGTTGGTGGAGAGGTAATAGATAAATTCAATAAAATAGTTCATGCTAAGCCTATGATGAGTTTATCAAATGTTTTTAATGAAGATGAAATAAGAGATTTTGATTCAAAAATAAAAAAAGAAGGTTTTAATCCAAAATATGTTTGTGAATATAAAATGGATGGATTAAGTGTTTCTTTAATATATGAAAAAGGAAAATTAATTAGAGGAGTTACAAGAGGAGATGGAATAACTGGAGAAGATATTACTCATAATGTTAAAACAATTAAAAGCATTCCTCTTGAACTAAAAAAGCCACTTGATATTGAAGTTCGTGGTGAAATATTCATGAACAAAAAAACATTAGAAAAAATTAATAAAAAAAGATTAGAAGAAGGCCAACCATTACTTCAAAATGTTCGTAATGCAGCAGCAGGATCTATTAGACAACTAGATTCTAAGGAAGCGGCTAAAAGAGAATTAGATAATTTTATATATTATTTACCAGAGCCAGAAAAATTTGGTATAAAAACCCACTTTGAAGCATTAAAATTTATGGAAGAATTAGGATTTAAAGTAAATTCGAATAATAAATTAGTTGATAATGTTGATGGAATTTTTGAATATATTAAAGAAACTACTGTAAAAAGAAAAAGTTTACCATACGAAATAGATGGCATTGTAATAAAAGTAAATGATTTTGATATGCAAGATAAATTAGGAAATACTGCAAAATATCCAAAATGGGCAACAGCATATAAATTTCCAGCAGAAGAAGTTTTGACCAAATTAAAAGATATAATATTTACAGTAGGAAGAACTGGTAGAATTACACCAAATGCAGTTTTAGAACCCGTAATAGTAATGGGATCAACTATTAGTAGAGCAACATTACATAATGAAGATTATGTTTTAAATAAACATTTAATGATTGGGGATATAGTATCAATTAAAAAAGCTGGTGATGTAATACCTGAGGTAGTTGAAGCAAAATTTGAAAGAAGAACTGGAAACGAAAAACCATTTGTAATGATTAAAGAATGTCCTATGTGTCACAAACCAATTGAAAAGAAAGTTGGTCAAGTTGATTATTATTGTGTAAATCCATCGTGCCCAAAAAGAAATATTGAATCAATAATTCATTTTGTATCTAGAGATGCGATGAATATTGAAGGTTTAGGGGATGAAATAGTAGAAGAATTATACAATTTAGGATTTGTAAAAAGTATTGAAGATTTATATAGTTTAAAAGATAAAAAAGAAAAAATAATGGAATTTGATGGTTATGGCGAAAAAAGTGTTAATAAAATAATAGAAAATATTGAAAAATCTAAAGAAAATAGTTTGGAAAGATTATTATTTGGTTTAGGAATTAAAGAAATAGGAACAAAAACTGCTAAGATACTAGCAAGTAATTTTAATGATATTGACTTTTTAATGCAGGCTACAAAAGAAGAACTAGAAAGTATAAAAGATATTGGTTCTATAACAGCAAACAGTGTAGTAAACTACTTTCAAAATAACAAAGAATTAATAGAAAAACTAAAAGAAATTGGTATAAATATGAAATACAAAGGAAAAGTAGCTGGAGTTAACGAATTAGTAAGTGGTAAGAAATTTGTTATAACGGGAACAATATCAAAAATGGGAAGGAAAGAAATTAAAGAAAAGTTAGAAAGTTATAATGCTAGTATAAGTGAATCAGTATCAAAAAATACAGATATAGTAATAGTAGGAGATAATCCTGGAAGCAAATATCAAGATGCATTGAAATTAAATAAAGTAATATGGAATGAAGAAAAATTGTTAGAAGTTTTAAATGATTTGCAATAAAATAATAATATGTAGTATAATTAATTTACTTAAACGAGGTGAATAGTTTGAATAAAATAAAAGAATTATGGGGTAAATATAAGGTTTTAATAGTATTAGGTATTATTCTTATAATATGCTTAATAGCAATAGTTTGTGTGACAGTATCATATTTTTTTGGAGGAAGTGAATCAGTTTACGGTGATAGATTAAAAGATATAGATAATTATCCTATATCAGAATCTTTTATTAGTGATTATAAAACAGAATTAGAAACAGATGAAATGATTGAATCAGTAGAATTTACTACAAAAGGTAGAATAATTTACATTAATATTTCTTTTGTTGGAGATACTTCATTAGTTGAAGCAGAAAGCAAAGCAGCAGCATCATTAGAAAAATTTAGTGAAGAAATATTAAGTTATTATGATATAAATATGACATTAAATTGCAAATCAACAGAAAATAGCGAAGGATTTACTATAATGGGAGCTAAAAATGTAGCTGGAAGTGGTTTAATATGGAATAACAACATGCCAGTAGAAAGTGAAGAAGAGTAGTGATGAAAAAGAGAAAAAGTGTAATTGTTATAATAGCAAGTATATTAGTAGTTATAGCATTAGCAATAATTTTATATTTTATTTTAAACGATAAAAATAAATTAACAGTATTAGAAAGAAATTGGATAAATGACAATATAAATACAGTTCAAAATTTAAATATTATAAATAACGCAAATGTATTTGGAAAAGACGGAGAAGGAGTATTCTATTCATTTTTAGAAGATTTTGAAGATGAATATGGTTTAACAATTAATCCAATAACATTCAATAATGGAAGCAATCCAAGTGGAATAACATTTAATATAAAAAAAGAAATTAATGATAATGATATAGTTTTTTATACAGATCATTATGTATTAATAGGAAAAAATGATGAAGTAATTACAACAAGTCAAGATTTGAGTGGAAAAACTATAGGGATTTTATCTAATGACATGACCTATGCATCAACTTATATTAAAGATGCAACAAATGTAAGTTTTACACAATTTGAAACTATGGACGAATTACTAAGTGAATTTAATACTAACTTAAAATACGCAATTATGCCATTAACACAATACATTGATGTTATTTTAGAAAATAACTATAAAATATTATATCATTTTAGTGATATGAACTTATACTACACTTTACAAACAACAAAAGATACATTAAGTAGTGTTTTAAGAAAATTTTATGCAAATTGGGAAGGCTTTGAAGAAGCATATAATGATTCTTTATTTAATACTTTCACAAAATCTCTAAATATAAGTGATACAGAAATTGATTCATTACAAAGTGTTACATATAATTATGGTTTTGTAAATGCATCCCCATATGAAGTAATAATTGGTGGAAAATATGGTGGAATTGCAGCAGTTTATTTAAGTAAATTTGGAGATTTTGCAGATATAGACTTTAATTTTAAAAAATATAGTAATTTTAATAAATTTGAAAAAGCACTAAATAAAGAAGAAATAGACTTATATTTTAATTATTACAATTTTACAGATAATTATAACGTAACAAATGGAATAAATATAAAATATGTTATAGCAGCTAAAAGAGATAACAACACAGTTATTAAATCAATAAATTCTTTAATAGGAAAAACGGTATATGTTCAAGAAAATAGTGAATTATATGATTATGTAAAAAATATAAAAGATGTAGATGTAAAAACATTTAGCACAACAAAAGATTTATTTAAATTAAATAAAAAAGATGTATATATTTTATTAGACAAAAATACATTTGCATATTATCAAGAAAATAAATTAGATAACTATACTGTAAGATATGAATCAAATATTAATAGTGAATATAAATTTAAAGTAAGAACTGATAGTGCATTATATAAACTATTAAACAATTATATAAATTATTTAGATGAAGAAGAAATTATAATTGAAGGATTAAATAACCATTATGAAACAATAAAAAGTGGAAATGTAATAACTAAAATTGCAGAATATATACTATATATAATACTAATTGGAGTAATAATAGCTTTAATTATTATTAAAAAGAGTAAAAAAATAGCAATAGCAAAAAAAATAAAAAAAGAAGACAAAATGAAGTTTATTGATCAATTGACATCATTAAAAAATAGAAATTTCTTAAATGAAAATATAAAGACTTGGAATAATAACACAATTTATCCACAAACTATAATAGTAGTTGATTTAAATAAGATACAAGAAATAAATGACTTAAAAGGCTATAATGAAGGCGATAGACAAATTAAAGCATGTGCTAATACTCTAGTTAAAAATCAACTTGATAATAGTGAAATAATGCGAACTGATGGAAATGAATTTGTAATTTATTTAGTTGGATATAATCAAAAACAAATAACTAATTATATTCATAAATTAAATAAAGAAATAAAAAAATTACCATATGAATATGGTGCTGAATTTGGCTATAGCATGATTGATGATGATATTAAAACTATAGAAGATGCTTTGAATGAAGCTGTTGAAGACATGAAAAAACAAAAGGAAAATCAAAAGAATGAAAAGGAAGTTAAAAAATAATTTAAAAGAGTTTTTTGATAATTTTTTAAAAGTATTAAAAAGACCAGAAATGGCTATATTGCCAGGACAATTAGCCTTTTTCTTTGTTTTAGCAATAGTTCCTACAATAACACTTATATGTTATGGAGCAGCAGCATTAAATTTATCAACAGATGTTTTATATGAATTTATATCAAATGCTTTTTCCAAAGAAATAGCAGGATTACTATTAAACACACCAAATAATAATTTATCGGGATTTAGTTTTTATTTAGTAATTATAGTTGGATATTTTTTAGCATCGAATGGCCCAGCATCAATAATTGTAACTTCAAATACTATATATGGTGAAAAACAAAGCGGTTTTTTTAAAAGAAGACTAAAAGCTATAATAATGACATTCTTTTTAGTTTTATTATTTATATTTATGTTAATAATACCAGTTTTTGGCGATAAAATTGTAGAGTTATTTAACTATGTTAATTTAAATAGTGGTATTACAGAAAAAGTAACAACAATAATTAATTTATTACAAGGACCAATTACTTGGCTAATAATGTATTTTTTCATTAAAATTTTATATACATTAGCTCCGAATAAAAAGGTAAAAAGTAAAAGTGTTGGATACGGAGCATTATTTACAAGTTTTGCTTGGATAATTATTACATATATTTATTCATATTACATAAATAATATTGCCTATTATTCAACATTTTATGGTAGTCTAGCAAACATTGTAATACTAATGTTATGGTTTTATTTTTTGGCATATGCATTTACAATTGGCATGGCCTTAAATTATCGAAAAGAAGAAGTGGAATTAGAAAAAACTGGAACTATAAAAACCAAAAATACGTAAATAATATAATTATGCACAACAAATATTACTTATGTGCATGATTATTTTTTTGATATCAATCTAGTATTAATTTACTAACGATATTAAAAAGTAATATTTAAAAGCCCCTAGGGGTTTTTATTTTTTTAAAATATAGTGTAAATAAGATTTAAATTTGATGTTAATTGTTTTTAAAATGACATTCTAAGATTTGTCAACTATTAATTTTTATGATATATTAATACACGCTAAAAACACACGAAATTTGATATTTTTTAAAAATTATCAAATAATGTGTTATTTGGTATATAATATAAGTGTAGTTAGTGGTGTAAC
>CASFPB010000051.1 GCA_949296605.1 uncultured bacterium | reverse complement strand
CCCAAAATTAGTTTAGCACTTTATTTAAAATATATCAACTTTTCAACACCAAAAATTAAAAAAATAAGTACTTTTGGTGTTTTAGTGGTGTGGTAAACTACAAATTCAGCCAAAATCACAACTTTTTAAAAAAATTACAAACACTACTTGTAAAAACTTAGAAAGTCATGTTAAAATTTTAAAAACTATTGTAAATTTATATAAAGTGTTATAATAAACTTATATCAAAGGAGATTTATTATGAAGTTTGAAACAAATTCAAAAAAAGTTAAAAAAGGTCAGATATTTGTAGCAATTAAAGGACATACCGTAGATGGTCACGATTTTATAGACGAAGCTATAAATAATGGAGCAATAAAAATTATTGCAGAAAAAGAGGTTGAAAGTTCAATTCCAGTAGAGATTGTCAAATCTAGCGAAGAATATTTAAAAGAAGCATTAAAGGCGGAATATGCCGATAAAATTAATAAATTACGTATTGTTGGTATTACTGGAACAAATGGCAAAACTACTACCGCTTATTTAACTTATCAATTATTAAATTTATTAAATGAAAAAACTGCATACATCGGAACTTTAGGTTTTATTTGTAATGATAATATAATTGAAACAGATAATACTACTCCTAATATATTAACTTTGTATTCTCTTTTATTAGAAGCCATAGATAATGGTTGTAAAACAGTTGTAATGGAAGTTAGTAGTCATTCTTTATCTTACGAAAGAATTTATGGTTTACATATTGATATTGCTGCTTTCACAAATTTAACTGAAGATCATTTGGATTATCATAAAACTATGGAAAATTACTTAGAAGCTAAATTAAAAATCTTAAATTATTTATCTAAAAATAGTAAATTAATTGTTAATGGTGATGATAAAGCAAGTAAAAGCTTTATAAATAAATTTGGCAGCGGAAGGACATTAGGGTTTGATAAAAACTTTGATTATTTTATAAAAAATACTAATATTGATGCTGCACAAACTAACATTGAATTTGTATTTTTAAATAAAACCTATAATGTTACAACTAATTTGACAAGTAAATTTAATGTATATAATTATATTACTGCTTTAGCCATAGTAAATAATTTAGGTTATAGTATTGATGATATAATCGATAAAACTAGTTTGTTGCATCAACCTAAAGGAAGATGTGAAACTTATAAAGTTAATGGTGGATATGCTGTGGTTGATTATGCACATACTCCTGATGCCGTTGAAAAAGTAATTACTGCTTATAATGAACTTAAAAAAGGAAAAGTTATAACTATTGTTGGTTGTGGTGGAGATAGAGATCTAATAAAAAGACCAATTATGGGAAAAATAGCAACTGAATTAAGTGATTATGTTATTTTAACTAGTGATAATCCAAGAACTGAAGATCCTCAAAAAATTATGGATGATATATTAAAAGGTGTTTCTAGTGATAATTTTGAAGTAGAACTAGATAGAAAACTTGCTATTAAAAAAGGTATTGAAATGCTAAACAAAGATGATATTCTTTTAGTTTTAGGAAAAGGGCATGAAGACTATCAAATACTTGGCCGAACTAAAATACATTTAGATGATGCTGAAGAAATTAATAATTGGATAAAAAATAATGAAAAAAATGTTTAAAATGGTTGCATAAAATAATCTCCATGTGATATAATTAATCACGTGGAGAAAAATGCAGGTGTAGTTTAATGGTAGAATAAGAGCCTTCCAAGCTCCTGACGTGAGTTCGATTCTCATCACCTGCTCCATTTGAATACAACTTACGGACTATAATGGTTCGTAAGTTTTTATTTTATATAAATATTAAACTTTAATGTGTCCTTTTTAAGAAGGGGGACATTTTTAATGTTTAAATTTAAAGTTGAAAATTATAGCCCACTTCAATATACCAAAAATATAAATATATTTTTAATAGAAAAAGATGATATTGACCTTTAATGTTTTTTATCATCTTTTTTCTTAGTAATAACTTTTAAATATTAAATTTATTTGTGCCTTGTAACAATTCATCCGTTGCAGTATATTTATCATAACTTACTGGTAATCCTAGTGATAATCTTCTAACTAAATTATATTTATCACAAACATTTTTCATTAATTCGTTAGAATCTGAGCTATAAAAATCAAATCCATTCCACACATTACTTTGTCCAACACCTAATAAATAAACTTGCGTAGGGCAACAACCTTGATTCCAAGAATCTTGATATCCGCTTAACATTTCTTCAAATAATGAAGCTTGTTCAAACTCATACAAATTAGGAATATATTTTTTTATTGGGGCAATAGAGTTTATTACCGTTCTAAAAGAATTAACTTGTGCTAATCTTTCCGTAGGGTTTAAATGATAATATCGTTTATATAATTCTCTATTTTGAATCATGCAAGCAATAAAATCTTGCACTGGAATTTTTCCATTTAAAAGTGCAGTTAAAAATCTTGGGTTTTTTATAGCTTGTTCTAATACAAAACTTGCATTAATTATTTTTGCTTCGATGGAATCATCAGCCTTATTATCAGTTTGCTTATTTTGGTATGCGTGTTCTAACTCATGTAATATGTATTGAGTTATTGTTAAGTTTCTAAACATAACTTGTTCTAGTTTGTGAAATAATTGATCATAATAACTTCTACTTTCCATATCAATCTGGATAGATTCATAATCTATTAAAATCCTCATATTTAAAAGATCATAAGCAGCACATACCACTCTATAGTCGTCTTTACATAATTGATTAGTAAATTGAACACTTCTTACATAATTATTAAGGCTTTTTTTTGACACAACAATTTCAATTATTTTTTCAACAAATTTTGTATCTACCAATTTTCCATTAATAGAATAATCATAAACAAGTTTTAATATTTCTAATTCCATTATAAATAATCCCCCTTAAATAAAAAACAATCCATAAGGATTGTTAAACACTATATAACTCCAACCCCCATTGGTACATGAATTGTAGCATAAATAAGCATAAATGTCAAATTCGTGTCTAGTTTCAACAAAAATCTCATGTAATTAAAAAATAAGAATTGGTGAAATTTTAAACAAAAGAATTAATAATTTGCTTATGTCTGTTAATATTAAATCAAAACTTATAAATAAAAATATTATTTAATTAGTTACTTAATTATTGTATCAAGCAATAAAATAAGTGTATGGCAATTTTACAACAAAATTATGATATAATAAATTATATAAATAAACTGGAAGTAATTTGATGATAACTATTATTGGATAAGATATTCAAAATCATTAAAGAATAATACCTATAATATCGATAATTTGCAAATCTAAAAAAAAATATATCTTTTAATAAATGAAAAAGAATGGTTAGAGTTGCGGAAATTAGAAAAAAAATTAGAAACAATTACTAAGAAATTATTTGATGCTACGATGTTTAATTTTGCTTGTCTTATGAATAACACTTACAAAGATAATGGTGCATTTTCATTTTATTCCTAGATATAAAAATACATTAAAGTTGTTTGGCAAAGTTTATAAAGATAAACATTTTGAATACAATTTTTGAAAGTGGGATTTAAGCAAACTAAAAAAACAAAAAGATATTTTTACTAAAGAAGAAAGATTAAAAATATATGATATGATGAAAAAAGAATTTAATATAAACGACTATAATAAAGCTTAGTTGAATAGTTTATTTAGGGATAATTGATAAATGGAATCAAATAGTTCTTATAATATTATTTAGCACCCTAGCTTTACTATCTAAAATACTTTTACTTTCAAATATTTCATTTTTGAATAAAAATGGTGTAAATATTTTATTTTGCTCAAATTGTGGTAAATGTTCTAAATCTTCAAATTTTATCCATTCTAAATTTCCTTCTTCTGACACTAGAGTTAAATCTCCTTCAAAATATTCAGCAGTATATACAAATATTATACCTTCTGTGTCATTTTTCCAATATGATAAGCCTTGCAATCTAGGATTAATTAATGTTAAACCAGTTTCTTCGCAAAATTCACGAATTATACAATCTAGTGGAGATTCCCCTTCCTCAAATTTACCTCCAGGCGGAGCATAAACATGACCCCATTTTTTTGTAAATTTAATCATTAATACTTTATTGTCTTTTTTTAAGTAACAAGCTGTTGAATTAAGATGGATAACTTTGTGTTTTTTTATATAAAAAATCACACAGCCGTTTTCGTCAGATTCTTCTTTAGTATAATAGCCGCCTTCGTAAGCATCTTGAACAACTGCCTCAACACTTACATATTTATCTTTAAAATCTTCATCATAATATTTTGAATAACAATCAACCCAATTATCAAAAGTTTCTATTTTCGTAACATCAACTACAAATTCTTCATCCAAATTAGGAAGTTTTAAGAATCTAATAGTATCCTCGACTCTCACTAGTTTTCTTTTTTCATCATTAAGTCTATATTCTCGTCTTTTCTTACCAGATTTTACATCTTCAAAAGTTGATGCATTAAGTTTCATTATATGTTCCATATAAGCTCCTTACATTTAAATTATTAAGTTAATTACTTTTTCACTTTCTAGCAACATAATAAAAGACTGCCATTACATAATAAAAGTCATCTTTTGAAAAATTATTTTTTAACTCGGTTAACAATTCATTTATTTTATTCTGCGTTTCTTCTTTAATATTATTTTTATTATTGGGGCGTCTAAATGCAATTGAATTTTCGAATAATTTTAGTCTTTCTTCCAAACTTTTACCAATTGTATCTGTAATAGAATAAAATAATTGAATGCTTTTGTAGTCATTTTTTATTAAATAATTATATACCTTTTTACCAATATATCGATCTGTATATTTCGTTATGTTTTGATTAATCATAATTTCATTTTATATAAAAAAAATATCTTATGTAATAAATTATTTGGATTTGGATAACATAGTTTAAAATTATCATCAGGAACTTTAATTATTAATACTCCACGATCTGAAAGCATATTTTTTAATGTTTTTAATACTTTTGTTGGATTTTTTAAATGTTGCAAAATATAAGATAAATATATAATGTCATATTTATTATTTTCATCTAAATCTTCAATTTTTTTTAGTTCAAATTTATATTTATCGTTATTCTTAAAATTCTCTTTTGCTTCATTTATTGCTTGCTCATCAATGTCTATTCCCAATATATATTTGATGTTTTTGTATTTATCAAACATTAATTTAGTTTTAAATTCATTAGAACATCCTACATCTAAAACTTTTAAATTATCGCAATCTAATATTCTCGATTGGTTTAACACATAATTATCAAAATCCTGATTTCTTATAGCTTGTTTTTTCAATTTTTTTAAATTCCAATTATTATCCATAAATTCTCATTAATTTCGATTTTTTATAATTTTTTATTTATAATAACCTTTGTTATTTTTATTATTAATGTAATTACCAAAAGGCAAGTACTAAATATTGCTGCCCCAAAATTAATGAGAAATTCGCCGATATATGTTAGTCCTGGCATAAATCCTTTTCCAGGTAAATTGTTAAATATTGTTGTTAAAATTAATGATAATATAATAATTGAAATTTCAAATATTAGTAATTTACTTAGTTTTTCTTTATTCTTTAAAAATTTTATAAAATCTATTATTAAAAAAATAAATATTACTATATAAAATATTAAAAATGCTATTTTCAACTTTATCACCTATGTTTTTATTATAATATATTTTTTTATAATTTTATTAATAATTTTTATGATAGTTCTCTACATAAGATGCTACTTTTACGATTTTGTAATTTTTCTATAAATTCTTGTAATCTTGCTTGAAGTTCTTCATTACTTATTCTTATATTTCCATACTCTTCAATATGCTTTTCTAAAACATAATCTATGAATTCTTGTATTTGAGGATAATTAGTGTTATGTAATGGTATATTTTTAGATATTGTATATCCTGATGCTAATGAAAAATTATATGTATAAAAGCTTACTTGGGTTTCATCTATTCCACTTAAAAATGGATTTAATACTACGATTGAATCATCCTTAAATAATCTTCTTTGAGTCAATCTTAAACTGTCTATGTTTTCCATATTAAACTTACCAACTGGTAATACTATTGCTGCTTTACTACCGCTGGAAGCTGCATTTTCAAATGGTAATACTTTTATTTTCTCATAAGTAAATTCTAAAGGTGTTGTTTGGCTTAGTAAACTTGCTAAAATTATTCCTATTTCATCAACATTAAAAATATCTATTAAGCTTATTTTATACCAATATGCCTCTAATTCTTTGTTTAATTCTTCTTGTTTTCTTTTTTCTATTTCTATATTTGGCATATACTTTTTTTTAATTGGTCTTATTGCTTTTTCTATTTCATTTAAATATGCTTGGTTTAACTCTTTTTCTTTTTCTTGAGATTCCCTAATTATTCTTTCTATTTCACTTATTTTTTCCATTTATATTGTCTCCTTTTGAATTTAAGATTTATTATATCATCTTTGATAATTATTTAAATAGTTTTTAAATGATTTAATTTTATTTATCAATTTTTTTGATATAATATTTATAGTGATAATTATGAGTTTAATTGAAATAGAAAATAAGATAAAAGAAAAAGCATTATTAACACAAGAAGAAATAGAATATTTTTTAACTTGCATTTGTCAAATTGCTACTAATATAGTAAATCATCCTACTTATGAAAATCCATGTGATACTTTACAAGGTTTAATTGGAAAATATCTTTTTAATTTAGGTGTTAAAATTTATCCGTGTATAACTAATAAATGTGTTACTCCAAATTGTAATGGTCATAGCTTTATAGTGGCCACTTTTAACGAAACTGATAATTATTTAATTGATCCATCGTTCATTCAATATTTAGTTTTAGATGATAATTATAAAGATATGTTTATAAATCATTTAAAAATTACTTCAAAATCTCCATTTTATTATGCAAAAAATATAAATGAACAATTATTATTAGAATTTTTAAAAAAGGAATTTTATAAGCTAACTATTGATTTTGCTTATATGTATGGCAATGCATTTTATCAATCTTCAGTTAATATTTTAGATACTACTGTTTTAAATAATTTGTCTGGGGAATATTTTATTACTCAATTTTTACAAGGTAACGAAATTTTAAGAGATTATGGTTATCCTTCTATTTCGTCAAAAGTTTAGCTATCATTTTTATTTTTTCGATTTTGCTTTTTTTAAAAACTTATAAATTTAAGATTATAATTCAATAATTGTAATTAGACAACAATGCTAAAGTGTTATTAGCAAACATCTTAGCATTAAGCCATATATAAGTCATAAAAATTATTTTGTTATGTCTATGTTATCAATAAATCTATTTTAATTCTTTTGTTTTAAATTTATAAATTTTACTTTCAACATTTAAATTATTAATTTTTGTCTGTGTTCCTTTAAAAATTGTTATATTATTATCTTTTATTTCACAATTCAAAACCAAATAATAATTTTCACTTGAATACGCTATTACCTTATTACCTTCTATTATTCTATACTCTTTATTACAATATAAATTTAAATTAGTTCTTAAAATTATTAAAATTAAGAATATAATTATTAAAAAGGGTAATCTTTTAAAATAATTTATTATTTCAAATTTCATATCAAAATCATCATTTATTTTTTTTGTTTGATTAGTTATTATGAAACATGAAACAATTTCACAAAGAAGTATAAAAATAAAATTAATTGTAAAGCTTTGTTTATCTAATTTAAAAGACAAGGAAAAGGATATATATAAATTAGAAAGAATTATAATAAAAAAATCCTCTAAAATAATTTTCCAATTTGATTTAAACTTATTAATACTATTTTTTATTTGTTTTATACAATATATAATTGAATATAAAGCTAGCATAAAAATTAAAGACAATATCAAACTATATATAAATCCTTTATCTCCATAATTATATAAATTAATATCTAAGCCATAAAAAGAAAAGTATGCCGATGCAGTTATATATTCTATAAATCCAAATATTGATGAAAATATTATCCCTACACCTGTTATAGCTGCGATTATCCAACCACTATTTTTTTGAATAAACTCAATTTTATTTTTTTCCTCTTTATTATTTTCCATATAACCATCCTTCTTATTAATTATTTATTATACTATATTTTTAAATTTGTATCTCAAAAATGTGTCTAAAATTATTTAGTAGATTTTAAATTCTTTAATATAAACAAAATTGGAGCCTTATGGGTCCTTTAAAGAGAGCATGGATTTCAGTTTTTAGCAAGTCTATGCCTCTCGTTTAATTTTAAATTACTTTACATTAGCACTCTACGAATTAAATCATAATTGCATGAGTTTAATTTTATGGGGGGGAAATAAATGGTAAAAAAGCTGTTAATAACTTATTATAGTTTAACATGATTTTTTATCTAAAATTATGATATAATAAGTCTGAGATAAATCTTATTGTCTTATGATTTGGAGGTAGTTATGAAAAAAACTTTAATAACTGAAGAAGATGTTAAAAAAGCATTGGATATTTCTGATTTTAGATCACTATCTAAAGAAAAACTTATGGAATTTGTATCAATGATTCCAAATATTGATAAGGAAGTAGCAATAAAAATTGTTGAACAATTCCCTCGTTTTTCAGAAATGGCAACATCTATGATAAACAAAATGCTTGATGTATGTAATATTGCTATTGCTAAAAATAAAGTAACAGAAAAAGAAGCAATTAATTCCTATAAAATGATATTAGAAACAATAAAAAGAGAATTAAAAGACCTAATCGATTTATTAAACACAATTAATTGTATTATAGATTTGACTTTCTAATTGCATAAACAAAATATAATGGATATTCACATAGTTCACCTGAAAGATTCATAGTTAAAGTTAATGGTGTATCTATATCTGCAATAGTTGTTGTAATAGTAGCATCAGTTAAATAAATGTCATATCGAGTTTTATTATAATCTGATTCGTCAATATCTTTTACCATATCTAATACATCTGGATTATACTCATCTTCTTCAAAAGGAAATATATCAGTTATATCATCTGTATTAAAAATTTTAATCATTTTATTATTATCATTAGATGTATTATCATCTAACATAAAAATATCCAACGTATCATCTGTAATGTTATTACCCTGACAATCTAATACTTTTCCTGGCATTGTTTCAATAGTATTATCTTCTTTATTGTGCCAAGTAAAGTGCATATGCTTTCCTATTAAACTTTCACCCAATTCTTCAGTCATCTTATCAATAGTATTTAGTCTTATCATACTACACCTCCCAACTCTTATTCTAACAGTTATAAAAAATCTAATATAAGAAAGAGGAATCAAAAATTGATTCCCCTTAAACAGCAACTCCATTTTCAGAAAGTTTTTCTCTAACTTTCCAAATATAATCACCTTGAGCGCTTGATATAGTCATTAAACCATTGCAATATTTAATTGCACAATTAAGTAAATCTATATCTTTATCATTTAATAATTTTTGATCTACACCCTTGTCAATCAATGTTTGCCAATATTCTGATCCTAGATTAAAAATTTGTATTTCAACCATAACTGAAGAGCTAAGTTTTTGTTCTTTCTTCGCAATTATGGTTTCTTGTTTCTTTTCTTCCTTTGTAATTAGTGAATCAATTGTATCATCCGATAAAGTATATGGTTTGGCTTTTAATACTTCCCAACATTCTTTACGCTTACAATATTCACCAATGTTAGAATATTGTCTATTATCATCATAGAATACATCAAATGCTAATTTTGAAATCTTATCTATTTCTTCAATCAGATAATCTGGAACAACTTGTTTATCCCATATAGATTTATAATTTAGTTCACAATTATTGTTTTTTTGAGCTTCATATACTAGTTTTGAAAAAGTATATGGTACTAATTGTGCTCGATAAGCCTTATTTTGCATGTACCAATCTTGATTAGATATTTCTTTTTCGATTGTCTTAAACAAAATGGCTTTTGCTATTAGATCTTTATAGAACATTTCATTAAACACATTTTTATCTTTATCCCATTGCTTTTCTAATTCTACTTGGAATCTAGTTAAGTTTACTTCTGCTCCCCACGATACATCATATGGTTTCATATATGATGCATTAAGATATTTTGCTAAATCAGTCTTAGTAAATTTTTGAGACTTAGGATTTATTTTTTCATAAGTAGCCCTCTCAGCTTTTGTTTTACTCATTTTAGGCTGATCATATTGACCCCTAGCTCTTTCAAAAAACCATAAAGTTTGGTATGTTTGATTATTAATCATTGGAGCATATATTTTTCTAGAAAAATCTTCAATCCTTATATAAAAAGGATGGTTAGAATTTAAATCAGCTGCGGTTACTTTATTTTGACTATTTGCATATTTTGAAATATTGTGAGTTAATTCAGCATCTTCTTCATTCAAAATTGTTAATTTCATTTGAACATAAATATTATCTAATGGAGCTTTATCCTTTATATCTGCCGAAGCGAGTGATGCAGTAGTTTGACCTCCATTAATAATTTGAAAATCTGTAAACTTAGTAATATATAATCCTTTGTTTTCCTTGTACTCTGTATCAATGTTTTTAGCGACAGTAGAAATACCATTATTATAAGTAAAGAATTTATCTCTTTCATTTAAAATAGTACCTCTTATTCCCTTATTAACAGCTCCTCTATTATTTAAAAATGAACGTACATTAGATTCAAGCAATCTAGGTCCATACTTTTTATAAATATCGCATAAAAATTTACCTGGAACTATTGCTAAATAAGCTTGATAATCTTCTGATCCAATATCCGCTTTTATACATTGAACACCTTCGCATCCAAAATCTTTCGTATTAATTTCAATAGGTTCCTTTTTAAAAGTTGGTAATTTAGTATTATATATATTTTCAATACCAATTACATCTAAATCAACCTTTAGATTTATATCACCAATTTTATGATCAGGAAGTTCAGTTGTTTTAACAAACTTACTCATCTTATTGGTTGAAATAATAATTAAATGTAACTTGTTAATTGAGGATAAATTTTTTCGAATATTAATGGCTAGTTGAGTTGCAGGATTACTTAGTTCAGCTCCATCAAAATATCCTTTCAAGACATTATCAAAATAATGAATCATTAAATTACTTTTGCTATTTATAAATTCATTGTTAATATTTGTAATCTCACCAGGATTATAATCAGCTATAACTAAATCCAAAACATTTGTAGCTAATTCAAGATATGCAGCATCAATGTGCATATTTTGTTTAGTACCATTATTAAATTCAAAATAGCAATTTTCCAAATCACTAATTAATGAATAATCATTAATTAGAATATCTTTCATATATTCTATAAAAGTTTCGACAGGATATTGATTTTCTTCTAAGGCCTCAGCATTAATATTATTAATAAATTCTTCTCTAAATTCTTCTAATGTCATCATAATTCTTCCACCTTAAATTTCTCGATAGTTTTAATAATAATTTCATACGTTATGTTATCAATCTCTTGGAATTTAATATCCTTTTCAGTTAATCTTGGAAAGCCTTCTTCCACTTTATAAATAGATATATTTGATATATTAAACTTATTCTTTTGAAAATCAGTTTCAGGATTAAATCCATATTCTAAAACTTTATTTATAAACTTTTCTTGTAATTCTCCATCTTTGATTTGTTTTAATATGTCATCAAATATATGAGAGATTGAACAGAACCCATTGTCAAATTCCTCTGACATTTTTTCAATTCTAATAATTGAAAGATTTCCTGGAATATCAGATGACAATTGTGATAAAGAAGAAATCTTGACACAAGTTGAATTTACACTCGTTGTTTTTACTTCATACCATGTATTATCAATAGAAAAGTCTTTATTATATCCTAAAGGTCCAGCCCATGAGTTTATTGAATCATCAAGTCCATATTTAGGTATCATATATTTATCTAAAAAATATAATTCCCCAAACAACCCTTGTTCCTTTTCACTTGATAAAGAACTTGATACTTTTTTAAACATTATTTTCCAAATTGAGAATCTATCCTTTATTGTGTTTAACTCTTTAAGTTCACTATCTAATCCCTGAATTGAATTAGTAATATCATCACAAAACATGTAAAATATTTTTTCAAATTCATGATTTAATAAATCAAAACATGTCCAGTAATTTCCTTCTCCCTCTTCTCCTTGAACAACTCTAAGCATTTTTGTAGAATCTATTTTTGGAGGCTTTAAAGTTGATAAAAATGAAAGTCTAGAAAATCCATCTTTAGTAATACCATAATACACTTTAATTATTGAACCATTAGTTACCTTCTTTTGATTATTAAATATTTCTTCTTCTAAACCAGAAAACATTAATTCAAAATTATTCTTCACCATATACTTCTTCTTCCTCCTCTTCTTCTATATCTCCTGATAATTCTTTTAATTTACGGGCATTAGCTCTATATTTTACCATCACTCTATTATCAGATCCTGGGAAACCTATAGCAAAACCAATAGCTACTTTTTCATTGTTAAAAACATCAGCAATTTTTTTCTCCTCGTCATTACTTGGGTTTAAAGCTAAAGGATAAATAATTAGTATTGGTTTCTTTCTTACCTTTAAATAATCTGATGCAATTGGTTCCTTATGAGCCTTTGGAGAATTAATTGCAATTTTTTTAGCTTCTTCTTTTTCTTCTGGTGTTAATCCACTATTATATATACCAGGTTCAGCTAATCTATTGTTGCCACCTGAAATTCTAATAAAGTTTTCATTATCTCTATATTTAAAACTACGTAATGGCAGAGGTAATTCCTTAGAACAAAACATCCATTTATTAGAACTAGTTTTAGAACCAGTAGCAACAGCTATATCCCATTTATCAAATTCCTCTGAATTTAAAATACATTCACTTAATCCATCTTTATCAAATTTTCTATTTTCTAATGGTATAAGTATCTTTTCTATAAATTCAGAAATATAAGCTTTAGGAACGTCTCTAAACATGAATCTTCCATCAACTTCTTCAAGAATTATTCCTTCTTGTTTAATCTTACTAACAAGTTCATCTAAAAGATTTTTATTTTTTATATTACTTTCAACATCCATGTATATTTTTGATGTATCAACAGACGCACCACTATAATTTAAACTTCTTATGACTTCTTGTGAAGCCCTCATTTTATTTCTGCTAGTAATTAACATTGATGTTTCTAAAGTATCTGGAGATTCCTTAACCATCAAGCCAAATTCCATTGGAGTTTTTCCTCTTGAAGACATTATAGCTATTTGTGCTTTTAAATCAACTACCGCATCATCTATTGCTCGATAATTTTCAACATTTATTTCAGATATGTAGATTCTACATAAATCTTCATAACCATTTCTATAGCCGAACCATCTACACATTTGTAACATAGTATCATATGCATTTGCATTTCTACTAAAGTAACTTATAGTCAAACCTTCTAAAGTTAAACCTCTCGATAACACAAATCCTCCAATAGCAATTAATCTTGCACCTACATCTTTATAGTCATCATAATTAAATCTATTTTTAGAATTTCGGTTATTCATTATGGCAATTTCAAATTTTTCTATTTCATCATTTAGTAATTCTTGTATTTGATCCCAAGAAAAAGACTCTCTAATATTTGCATAAAAATCATCGTTATTATATTGATCATATATTTTTTTTAATTTTGGATCTTTGCAAAAATCATCAACAGGTAATTTATAACATTGCTCAATACTATTACTTAGTTTCTTTAAATATTCTTCAACTTTGTATTTAATTTTATCTTGTATATTGTTAAAACGTGAAACATTTATCATAAACGTTCTATGTTTCTTAACTTGACCTCTTAAAGTTCGAATTACATTTGTTATAACAAAGTCATTTAAAGCTTCAATTAAACTATCAGGTAATTCATCATATACTTCTATATCTTTGTTATGTTTAACAGGCAAAAAGTTTTCTTCTTGTTCATCTAAATATCTAACATGATGTTCATCAAATAAAGCTTTCTTAGTTCCAAAATAATTATCTGGTTCTTTAAGTTGTACTATAAAATCTGATGGGAATAAATCTTTAGATGCTTCATCATCATAAGGATTAATAAAAATATTAGCAAAAGGTGTTGCAGTATATCCTACATATGATGCAATGGGGAAATTATTAAAAATATCCCTTATTAATTTGTTAATAACAGATGGATCTTCATCTTGGTTTTTCGTATTAACAGAAGCGTTGTCTGCTTCATCATCTATAATTAAAATATTATTTGATTTAATATCATCCATGTCTGGTTTTACCCACTCAGCCATTTGTGAAAGAATTCCTTTATTTTTTTTAACAACCATAATAACAGGTTTAGACAAGTCTGAGCGTTTAAAATTAGCATTTTCCTTTTTAAACTTAACAAAATCAAATTTTTGATTAGTCATAGGTATTGCATAATGTCTCTCTTCAGATGTACCAACACCAACAAATATTTCCACAGCTCCAATAGTGTCACTTTGTGCTCCAACAAAACCACTATCAATTCTTTTTTGAGTTTGGATTCTCAATGAATCTGTCAAACCAGCCAATAAAATAATTAATTGATATCCATAATCAGCAGCCATATTAATTAAAGATAAATAATTAGCTGTCTTTCCTGATTGAACATCTCCTATTACTAATCCACGTTTCTTTGTATTAAGTGATTTTGCCACATTTAATGGATCTGCACAATATGATAATATTTTTTCTGTAGATTTTTCCATTTTATCTAAAGCGTCTTCAGGAAAATCATCTTTTCTTAGATAGCTTTTATAACGATTAAAATAGTCTAAATTTTTGGTAGATTTTCTTTCATACAGCCAACCATCATTTGCAGAATCTATATCAACCAAGACATCCGGATCATAAGCTTTAATATTATTATTTTCTTCATATTTATCAACTAAATAATTTAAATTATCTGGTTCATTTATTAACAATAATTCTAGTATTTTAATAGATCTATCAATTATTTCTTGATGTGTTTTAGTTTGACCTTCCATAAGCAATTTTAACATTCCATATGCTTTTTCTAATTGAGTTTCATCATTATTCATCTTTGATTGCCTCCTTTAATATTTCATCAAATTTATTTGCAATTTTTTGATATCCTTCAGCAGCAAGCAAATTTTTAATTTTTTGTTCTCTATCGCTTAAAGGAAATAGCTTAGAAAAGCTAATAACTTGATCAATTAATTTATCTTCTTCATTATCATCATTATTAACAATCACTAAATTAATATCAGAAGCATCATTATGAATTGTATATTTTGGAAGATAATCTTCAATTTGTGAAATAAAAGTATTTAATAAATCAAATTCTTTGTCATCAATTGTTTCAAATAATAATTGTAAAACAGGATTATCTCTATTGATTTCATATCTTACATATCCGTCTCTTTCAGTAATACGATTCCACATTTTATTTTCTAATGTCAATTCTTTCTTACCTCTAAACTGAGTAACGCCTTTACTTTTAACAATAGATTCCTCAACTGAAGCTTTAATTATATCTTTTATCTTATCTGGTATTTTCGCTGTTGATTTTTTTACATCCATACTCCATTGTGAATCCAATTTTGATGGAATATCAACTTGAATTCTAGCGAGTTTTGTTAATTCACTTCTAACAGACATTCTTAACCAAGAACCCCATACTATAAGTCGTCGATTTCTATAAATATAAAAACCTTGATCATCATAAATACTCTTAGGGCTTCCCAAAAGTTTTTTCTCATCATGAGTAAGTGAATTTTGATAAGGTAAGATATAAGGAGTCACTAAAATTGTTTCTCCATCCATCGATATACTATCTGTTCTACCTTTTTGAGTTCTTGGAACAGAATCAGTTAAAAATGGATCAATTTTATCTACACGATCGAAGTTAAAATATATTTCAATCTCATCATAAAATCTGTGAAATACTAACTCAACATGTTTTTTTGCATCAGAAACAATTCCTCTAAATGTTTCCTCAAAATTTTTTGCAATAAACTCTATTTTGTCAAACTTTCTCCATATAACCATAGTTCCTGAATCATACTTTTTTAATTCATCAATTCGAGGTAAAGATGCAATTTCCTCATTATCATATACTAGTAAATTCCAATCATTATTTTTTTCTATAACATCCAAATCATAGGACATACAATAAATATTATTTTGTTTTTTACTTACGACAATAAGTTCTCTACATTGAGATAAAGAAGCAGATTTTAATCCTAAACCAAATCTTCCTAAATCTAATATATCATCTTCCTTATTACTACGATCAGAACCAAAAACCATTGCATTATTTAACTCATCATAATTCATTCCGCATCCATCATCTAATATACAAAAATATGGATTATCAGCTAAAGGATCTGAAAATATATTTATATGTTTGGACTTAGCCGCAATACTATTATCTATAATATCAGCAACTGAAGTTGAAAAGCTATAACCTATAGCTCTTATTCCATTGATAAGTGCCTTAGCTGGCGGAATTTGTTGTACTACCTTACTCATAAACTACTCCTTTACTAACATTAGTGAATTAATTGATTTAGAAAAGCTATTAATATCAGCAATGTTATATTCATACATTTGAGGATTATCCAAAATATTTGTAATCAAAATTATTTTTGTATCATCGGAAAAATCATTTAAAAATTTTAACTTCTTTGAAGAAATATTAAAATACTTATTTGATGTTGAAGTATTAAATACCATTAAATATTTAACTTTGCCATCTTTCTCATAACTAAAATCATAAAGTGAATAAGTAAATTCTGAACTTAGATTTTTTATACTGGTAAATCCTTTTTCTATTAAGATGTTTTCAACCAAACTACCAGCAATATAATCGTTTTTTGATATTGCTTCTCTATAATTGCTTGGATCAACATTTTCATTATAATTACTATAATATTTTTTTAAACTGATAATTTCCATATCATAAGAATCAGCATACTCATCAAATATACTTGTATATTTATTACCAACACCCTTGTTATTAATAAAGACTTTAGAATATGGAATTGAATTTTCCCCTATAATAGTAATTTTAAAATTTAAGCTATCTTCATCAAAATCATATTCAAATGCTGTAACAATAAAAGCATAGCCCTTCAAATGTTCAGATATAGTATTAATAACATTTTTGTTATCTATATCAAGATCAGTATCTTCATATTTCAAAGACATTGGATAATGCAATTTAAGTCTTCCAAATTGGGCTTTTTCAGGATCTATTTCTTCCTTAATGTAAAAGCAAAATGATTTACTTGTCTGAATACTTATACCATTTACTTTTATATTCTTAAAAGCAAAAACATTTGTAATTTTGATTTGTGACTTAGAATTTTTCGTTAATTCGTTGACCAATTCTGGTTTTGATTGATAATCAATTTGCATAGGTATTTTATATACTTGCATAAGTTTATCATTAATTGAATTACCTTGTTTTATTGATGTTGCTACTGTAGCAGTATGCCCAGAAATATTATCATTTTTAATGTTATAATAAAACGACTTTGTATCAATTGGTAAAACTATTTTTTGCATTATTATTCCCCCTCAAACATTGCTTTAAATATAGCCTCAAGAACAGGAACAACAATTGAATTCCCAGCTAATTTAATAGTTTTTCTATAACTTAGGCCTAATTCTTTTACATTTTCATAGTCTTTTTCACTAAAGCCCATTAGCAAAAACGCTTCCCTAGTAGTAAGCAATCTGTAAGAGTTTCCTTTTGGTCCATCATAAAGTATCATTCCCGCATTATTTTGTCTATCCATATTGCATGTAATAGTGTTAAAATAAGTTAATTTATTAATGTCTCTTTTATTAGTATTCCACATTCTTTCTCTAGATTCAGTTCTAGGTAATTGAGCTTCATCTGCTTCTTGTTTATATACTTCATTTGAATAATCTGTTCTTAAAAATTTCTTTATATCTTTTTCTGGATATAGTGTTCCTTTTAGCTTTGATTTAACATTTGGTTTTTCTCCTAATTTACTAACCATAAAACATCTAGCTCTATCTTGAGGAACTCCAAAATAAATTCCAGATAAAACCATTTCCTCGTTCTCATACCCTAAACTTTTTAAAAACTTTTTCCACATTTTAAAATCTTTTTCGTTAGATGGTGCAAGAATTGCTTTAACATTTTCCATTAACAAATATTTCGGTAATCTACCTTCTTCATTCAACTCATTCAAGATTCTTTCAATTTCCCATAGTAACCCTGATCTTGTTCCGGATCCTTTTTTCATTCCTTTAGTTAATCCACCTGTTGATAAATCTTGGCATGGAAAACTATATGTTAATAAGTCATGGTCAGGAACATCTGAAGCATGTATTTCAGTTATTGAACCTAAATTTTTTGTTCTTTTATTTGCAATATATAATTTTTCTATTTCACTTTTGCCTAATCTAGTAATATCTTTATATGGTTTCACAGAATCATTACTAAAGGTAAACTTATTCAAGTATTCGAGTTGTTTTTCATAAGAAGGAACTTTAATACTCTTTCTTTCGCAATGAATTGCATCGTATGCAAGGATTGCATTTATAAACCAATCACTTGTTGCAACTACCTCATAATCTATATTAGCATTTTTTAAAGCTTTATTTTGTGCACCTATACCAGAAAAGGTTTCAAACACTCTTATTTTACTCATATTATTTCTCCATCTTTTCTATCCTTAGGATAATTTATCTTCAAATATAAATCTAACGAATCACAATTATTAACCTGTTCAAATCTATAAAGCAATTCTAGCAAATCGCCACCAGAAATAATAGCAATAGGTTGTTCATCTGCAATTAATTCTTTATATGCATCAGGTCCTACATATGAAGTAGTAACCATTACACCAAATTGTCTATACCTAATTCTAGATAAAAGTCTAGATAATTCTTTTACACCAACAGAATTAGAATTAGGATTATAACATTTTGCTTCAACCGCAAACGTAACATCTAATGGTGTTTGTAAATTATTCATTAATTTATATTTTCCAATGCCATCTCTTCCACCATCTTTAACTGATCTTGTTCTAATCGGATCCTCTAAAATATTATTATCAGCTAAAGTTACAACAGATATAGCTAAATATTCAAATCTCGTAGGATCATCTTTAAAATAATCAATTATCATATTTAGCATTTTCTTTCTCTCTGAATCTTCTGGCAATTGTTCTTCTTTTGTTCTAATTCTAGGTCGTATATTCGATTTTAATGGCAAATACTTATTAGATTTTATCCAATTCTTCCATGCAAGTGGTGCATACGGACTATCAAATCCCAATCCATCCTTTAAATCATCTATCCATCTCATATCGATAGACGCTTCACCAGTTTTATCATCACTACCAGACGAAGTATCCAAAACCGTAAAAATAGATTTATAATTTTGGAATCTTCCTCCCTCATCTCTTTTAGCCCATAAAGCAGTTAGCCATTCTCTTGAGGGAACAGAATTATAACCTGGTACTAATAAACCTCTAAATTTAACCCCTCCAATACTATCTCTTTCGAATAAAAAGAAAGGAGGTATATTTTTTCTAACATTTACATCAGAAGATGAACTCATCTCAAAAACATCCCTTAATATTTGATTCCCTTTTTTATCATGCAAATCACTTCCAGGCACTTTATTATCACCATAATATGTATACAATCCTAATTCTTCATCTAATTCATCTGGCCAATAAATATCTTTTCCAGTAGAATAAATAACAACATATTTAGGAATAGCACCATTTCTCGCACCACATGGTCTAAATCCACCTTGATTACCCATTCCAGGAAACATAACAGTTATAACATCATTGCTATAATTTTGGGCATATGTTTTATTTTTATAAACACAATCAAGAAATAATCTAATATCTTTTTTTCTTTCTTTAGTCCCATTTGATTCTTCTACAATATTTTTCCAATCTATAACTCTACTCATAATACTTCACCTATTTACCATCTATAATCACAGTATATCATTTTTTGTGCATTTTGAATAGTATTTTTCCAATATTTATTCAACTTTTTTAATTATAAAAATTATACCATATTTCGCCTTTTTTAGCCATTTTTTGATATTCTAAGTCATTCATAGAGGTAAGATAAATTTGACAAAAATATAACCAATATAAACACATTTCTAAATCGATGCAACACTAACTTGCCACCTAAATGCCACCTAGAGCAAAATAAAAAGGCTATGAAGCCTTATAATACAAACAAATGAGGAACTTTCGTTCCTCTTCAGGGAGCGTAAATTTATGATATTAATTGTTTTCTTTAATTAGAAAATATAGTAAATAGTTGATTATTAATAATCACGAAATTTAATACATTTTTATACAAAAATCATTTTTTTATCACCTAAATTATCGCCTTAAATCACTTAAGAATCTTTGATTTTTCTTCATTAAACTCTTCTTCTGTTATTATATTTTTATCTAATAGTTCTTTTAATTTTATCAATTTATCATAATTATTTACTTCTTTTTCTGACTTATCTATTTTAGTAGAATTTAAATTATCTATAAATGTCGTTAATTCATTTTTAAATTCTTCTGCATTTTCTACATATTTAAAATAATAACTGCTAGAAGATGTACATATTTTAATTGTTGAATAATTAAATATTTTACCAACAAAGCTTTGAATTATTAAAACATCATTAATTTTAATTATAGGCGAATCCAAGGTTTTAGTATTAATCCATCCTACTTTTCCTATAACTCTTTTATTTGTAAAGCACAATTCTGTTGTATCTAATAAAATACATACTTTAAATGCATTAACAAGAAATATAATACCTAATATTATAAAAAATCCTCTAACTTCCAAAAATGCTGTACCATCAGTTTTAAATGCTAGATAGAAAAGTAAAAATGTTGCCACAATATAAGGAATTCTTATTATAGAATTTAACTTAGCTTTTAAAATAATTTGTTCATTATCTCTTAATGATTTTTTAGAATACTCAGCCATTTGTAACCTCCAATAATATTAAATATTGTTTAATTAATTATATCATAATTTACGATATTTATTTATTTTTTATTTAAAACAAGCAAAAAGCGAATACAATATGTTTATTCATTTAGTTTATTTATTGTATCAACATTATTATCTAATTTTCCTTTAAACATATGAAAACAAGTATTCATAATTTTATCAATTTTATTATGTCCTAAATATCTTGCACCCTTAACAATATTATTTCCATTATTAAAAATCATTATTTCCTATTATTGGCAAAAAATCTAGTTGTTTCATGACTATGTTACTATTCTTGGTTTAACATAAAAGTCGCTTAATTAAATATAAAACTATAATTTTAAAAATTACAAGTACAAAATCACTATAACATTTAACACACAATAAATAAATTTTGTGACACAAAAAAGAAAGTGCCAATATGTTGAAAACTTTATATAAACTAAACATTGATAAACACAGAAAATATTCTAACCATATTAATATTTCTTAAGAAAATATTCTTTGCCCAGATGCTATAAATATTTATCAATGTCTTTTAAATTATATTCATCAATATTATAAATTTTTTCTAAGTTTAGCTCTAAAATAATCCCCTTCTTTAAATTTAATATGTTGTCTTTTTAATTTAACATAGTTTTTTAAAGATTCACATTTATTTAAATATTTTTTTATCTCCGCGCTACTTGGAATTGGCACATTACTCATAATAATTGTTCCTTTCTCTTTATATATTTGAAAATTGTTTTCTTTTATTATACTTATTTATTCAAAATAATATTTTTAAAGTATATTGGATCTAACACTTTTGTTTTTATATTTATTATTATAATGCAAAACACATATAGATTAAAATAACTTTATACATAAATTATCTCTATTTTTTAAAATTTTTAATTAACTATTTTTTTAATATTATCTCTAATATTTAAAGTAATATCTATTTCTGGTATATATTTAAAAATATCCTTAATAACTTCTTTTTTTGACTTACTTGAACCACAATCATTATGTGAGAATTACTGGTATCATTTCTTAATTCACTAAAATACCTATTAATAAACAAATTTAGCTCATCAAGAATAATTCCATATGTTTGTCCATCACCAATTCTAAAATTCATCAACCTGTTATATCTTTCTAAATCATTATTATACTGAGATTCAAATACTTTTCTGTATTTAATATACACCCCGTTTAATATTGCATTATAAAATGATAAGTCTGTATATTTTAGAATAACAAATAATAACATGAATAAGCTTTGTTCTATAGTCCAGTTTTTATTTTTTTGAATTATATCATTAAATATTTTTTTACTATCTCTTAATGAAATTCCTAGTACATTAAATACCTTACTAGACCATTCTACAAGAACATTAATATTGGTGATTTCAGAAGTATCAACAGAATCATAAAAACTTATAGGTAATAAATTAAATTGATAATCAAAAAGTTTACTAAAATATTTGTTACTACTTATTCCACTACCATAAATAGTTTTTATGGATTCTTCAATTTGTTGTTTATCTACACATATGATAAAAACACAATTTTTTATATCAAAGAAATGTTTTACTATTTCTAGTGTATTTATAGCAAAATTAGGCTTACATCTATCTAATTCATCAATAATAAATATTTGAGTCTTTTCTTTACAAATTTTATTTATTTGGTTTTTTATCTGCATTTTATATTTATTAAAATTTTTATATTCTTTTAGCAAATCACTATCTACTTTTTAATTTTCTAAATCTTGAAGGCGATTCTTTATGTCATTTATATCAACATTAAATTTTCTTTTAAAAATACTTTTTTGTAATCACATAAGTAATTACTACAAGCTGCTTACTAGCATAACTACCTACAGACTTTATAAAATCTGTAAAATTTCCCTTTAAATGTATTTTATCATCTATGGAAGTAAAAAAAGGAATGTAAGCATTTTCATAATAATCATTTTCATAAGCATTATAGTTATTAAATAATTCTATATTGTCAATTGTTGCAATCTCATCTATAAATTCTTTTATAAATGTGGTTTTCCCTGTACCCCATTCTCCATTTAATAATATAACTAAACCGTTTTCACTATTTTCTTTATAAAATTCCTTTTTCCTAATTATTTCTAATAATGTTTGGATATCTTCATTTCGTGATTTAATAATTTGTTTCATAAATCCTCCAACAAAAAAGATATCATATTTTAGTGATATCTGAACTATTTTAATTATAGCATATATTTAACTCTTAAAACAGCATTTTCGCCTAAATGTCGCCTAGAGATTTAATTGGCTATTCAAAAAATCCCCATAAATAAACAAAAATGGCTACCTTTCGGTAGCCTTCAGGGGGCCAAATAAAATCAATCACGCAAGTTTATGAATATTATGCAAATCCTTATAAAATAAAGCTTTTCTTAATATTCACTTTTAACTATATAACGACTATTTTTAATAATTTGGGTACCTAATTGGGTACCTAATTTTTTTGCGTGAACTTTTGGGTACCTAAAATGTAATTTAAAATTTTTAAACTATTGTATATTACTCATCTTCTGTATTACTTTTTGTTGCTTTTAATTGTAAATATTTATTAATTGTATTATTACATTTAGTGATAGATAAATTTATCATATCTACTAATTTCTTAAAATTATTTTCTTTAAAAAAATCTAAATTTTCTATTTCTGAATAATCAATTTCTATAATTTTTGGATTATCCGATAATATTTGTTTAATTGTATTTTCTTTGAAAAAACTAAACAAATTTTCAATATTTTTTTCATTTATGTTAATTCTTAAATTAGCAGTATTTGACATAAGAGATTCCAATTCCGGTTTTTGTTCTTGTGTTTCAGTAATTACACAAACATTGTTATCTTCATAATAATATACTTTATAATTCATTTTTTTCCACCTTCTTTATAATATTTATTCCATACTTGATTGTTCTTCGTTCCAAAGCTTTTTTTCCACCTTCTAGTATATTACAAACCTCTGCTATAAATTTTTTATTTTCTATACAGCCAGATGAATAATTAAAATGCTTTATATTTTCATTATCTATTTCTTCTTTAGCAATAATTATACTTTCTGAATCAGCCGCTATTCCAACATTTGCACTATGTGTAACAATAATTGATTGAAAATTATTATATTCAATTTTTAATTTTCTAAGTTTTTCAGAAATTTCTTTATAGATATTATCATTATCTATATTTGATTCAGGTTGGTCTAATATTAATATAATGTTATATTTTTTTTGCAAATCATTTTCAATCAAATCAAAAATTAATTTTATAAATAATGAAGATTTTTCTCCTGCAGATTTTTTCAACAGACTTTCTTGATCACGCATAATATCATATACAACATTTGTTTCTACAAAATTTTTTGATACTGAATCACAATACTTTTCAATCACTAATTTAAATTCATCATATTTTTTATTTTGAAGAAAATTACTTTTATTATAAATAGTAGAAAGTAAAGAAGTAAACAAATCTTTTTTTCTATCTGTTCCTTTCATCATTCCCTTAACTGGACTTTTATATTCGTCTAAATTTAAATAAGATGCTGAAATATTATAATCTTTATATACATTATGAATTATTGGCTTTTTGATATTTTCGTACACATCTTTATTATATTGTGATTCAAAAATATTACAAGAAAAATTAAGATTATTCAACGATAACAAGAATTTATCTAAATTCTTATCAAATTCTGCTTTTATTTGTTTTGCATTATTATTTATATATTTTTTATTATAATCGTTTATTACTTCTTTTATTTCATCTTCAAATACACTATTAGCTAAAAAATCTAGTGCTATTAACTTATCATCTATTTTTGTGATTATTCTATTAATATTAAGTTTATCCTCATTATCAAATAGCGAAATACTACTAACTTTTTTATTTTTTAAATTTTCTAAATCTTGATTTGCATCATGCATTTCTATTATTATTTTATGATAATCTGTTTCATAATCTAGTAAATTGATTGAAAAAAATTCTTCTTCTGAAAATGTATTTTCATAATTTAAGTTATTAATTTCACTGTTAGAATTAATTTCAAAGTACGCATTATTAAAGGATTGTACCATATTATCTATGTTAAAATCAAATTTTTTACTTTCAACGAAATCATATTTAATATTGATTCGACCAAATAAACTTCTTGCTTCGTGCAAAGTTAAGTAACTTTTAAATGAATAGTCTTCTTGCTGTAAAAATTCATATGTTTTCACATCTTTATTTGATGTTAATATTTCATTAATTGAATTAAATTGATCATTAGAAAAAAATAATTTAAAAATTTCCTCCGGAGAATAAAAACTATTATATTTTTCATTTTCTCTTAAACTTGAACTACCTTCTTTTATTTTTTGTAATAATAATGATTTACCACTTCCAAATTTTCCGATTATTGTATTTTGATATGGAGATAAATCATATTTTTTTCCATTTAATAATATTTTTTCAATATATTTTTTAGGAATTTCTCTTTTCCTAACATTTTCTATGTGGTCTAAGCTTATTCTAAGGCGAGGTTCCTGAAAAGCATTTTTTACAGAATTAAAAGGATATCTTATATTTCCTAGCATATAACAAGGTATAAAATCTTCCATATTATTACCTGGATAATTTTGTATATCATGGCAATCACTAAATACAGCAAAAGGAAAGTTATCGTACCCTGCTTTTAAATATATTTTTAATGATTTATTAATATTTGCTATGTTATTACTATCTTCATATGCATTAAAACACAAATAGTTTAAATTTTCTATTGCAATATCAGTTGGTAAACCTTTAGATTTATTATTGTAATGTGGAATTAGTATGATATCTTGTATATTTTTTTCTCCTAGTTTTTTAAATATCTTGGTAATATCAGGATAATTTTCCTTTAAATTGCGTTCAGATAAACTTTTTCCATCAAATATCATATCAATAGCACTCTTTATATCATCAACATTTTTACTGTCAAAAAAACATAAACAATGAAATACGTCTTCATATATATTAGTATCATAAACATCTAATTCAACACCTATAACATAATTAATTTGATTATTATAAGGAGCTAATAATATAAGTGATTGTATTTCTTTATATAATCTATCATTTATGCAATTATGGTCAGTTATTGAAAATATATTAATTTTTATATCATTTTCAGATAGTTTTTTTAATAAATCTTCTGCAGAATATTCCTCACCCCTATAATCATTTCCCTTAACTTCATTACTTTTTTTTGAATGAATGTGTAAATCCACTCGATTCCACGTTGAATGTTCTGTCATATATACCTCCTACTATAAAAAACGCCAATACAAAAACTTGTTAAATAAGCCTGTACTAGCGCTTTTTTAAAAACATGATAATATTTTTTCTTTGTATTTTGCTTTCTTAATTTTTAACATTGTATATTATTTTTAAAATATTCTGCCAATTCTTTATTAGTACAATAAACATAACAACCTTTCATGCCTCTAGTCATTAATGTTCTATAAGTATTTTTAATAATATTATCTGCTATTTTATTAGCTACTTCTTGTCCCTGCTCTTTAGCAATTTTTTTTATTCCATTTAATGAAGTATCCGTCTTAGCACGTTTTGTATAATCAGTTACTATATGATTATTTTCATATCGCAAATCATCACCAATAATTACACCAATATAATCAAATTCTAAACCTTGGCAAGTATGTATACATCCAACTTCATTAACCGATTCTGAATCAATAGCCCATGTAGTAGAATTTCCAAGGTTCCAACTCATTTCAAAATTATACTCCGGTATTTGTATATCGTGTACATTACTATTATTTTTACCTTCAGAAATCCAATTCCAACAATAACCAGCAACTATTCTTGATTTATTATTAATTTTGTTTTTTTCTTCAATTAATCTTCTAACATCATTTGGATCATCTAATATTCTAAAGTCATAATCAAATCCATCAATATCAAAATTAGCAGTATCTTTAATATCTAATATTCTGTCAAGCCACGCAATATATCCATCCGATCCATTACATCTAAATTGACTATCTAAATCAAATGTGTAAATACCGGCTCCTTGTTCTTTTGCAAATTTTCTAATTAAGTCTTCACTACCAATATCTTTTAAAGTAACTTTTTGATTTTCATCAATAAAGAATATAGAAAATTTAGCAGCATAAATAATTTCTTTAATTTGATTTTCACCTTTATTTTGAAACATACCTGATTTAGCATTTAATCTATGCGCTTCGTCAACAACTAAACAATCCAATTTATTTCTTTCTTCATCAATAAAATTGCCTGAACTTTGAAATAAATGATTAATATATGTTTGAGTATAATCTCCTCTTAATTTACTAGCGTATACACTCCTTGGTGCAGCATTTTTAGTAACATAAAAACAAGTCATGTTTCTATTATTCAATTCAACTAATAAATTTACTGCTAAAACTGATTTTCCAGTACCTGGTCCTCCTCTAACTATCATTACATTCTTATCATTAGCAGATACTGTATCAATAGCATTTCTTAATGCATATTCGTAAACAATCTTTTGATTATCTATCATATAAAATTCTTTATTACCTTTTAACATATTTCTTAAAGAATCCTGCAACATTTTTGAAGGTCTAATCTTTCCATTATCTATTTCATATAAAATATCTCCGTCATCACCATCTTCAATGTATTTTTTTATAAAGTCTCTTAATTTTATAACATCACTATGTCCAAATAATGGTGCTTGATCAGTATATTCTTTATAATCATCTGACAACAATGTATCATCATCTTCAAAATAATAATTATGAAGATATGCACAAGGTATAACATTAATGTCTTTTAGTTGAACAGATTCATTGTAATCTCTAATTAAATTAGCATAAGTCATCGCTTGATACGAAGGATGGTTTACATCCCTTAAACCACCACCAGTGAAAGTATTTACTTTATAAACACCATTCATATCTTTAACTTCTGTTGCTTTATCCCATTGTTTTAACTCTATTATTACAACATTAGATTTATTCTTGTTATAACCAGACATCATAAAATCGATTCTACATCCAGTTGGAGGTATATTATATTCAATAGCAATACCAGCATTATTAGGTATATTAATATCTGATAATACACCTCTCATATATTGCATTGAATTTTTCCATGAATTAAATTCTGGTGCGCTCGGCCTTTTTTTTACAACTTCTATATATTTATTTCTAATCTTATCAGCGATTATCCCTAAATCTACATCATTAATAAATCCTGATTTAATACCCTCATATACTAACATAGTTTACTTCTCCTTATCAAAATCCCAATGAATTTCCAGTCTTAATTTATCATCATCATATTCCTTACTAAACTTAACACATTTTTCCATAATATAATTCAATATTTTTTCAGAAAATAACATCTGCGCATTAAGAAACTCAAAATCTTTATCATATATATCTTCTGTTTCTAATGAATATTTAATTTCTATATGTCCATACATTTTATCTCTTAAAATATTTATATTTTCAATAGAATCTTTATAATTTGTTAATTCATTTCTTACATTCTTCACTTCTTTATTTAATTTTTCGTTTCCTTCTTGTTCACACAAATTTAACAATTTCCAAATTGAGAGGCTCTTAGGATTATTATCAAATATATTTCCCATTCCAATTACAATTCTATATCTCATGGAATCAAGAATAGTCGAAAATAATGAAGGAAATTCTTCAAGTTTATCTAATATCCTATTATCATCCAATTTCGTACAAATAAAATATTGTTTAATTGTTTCACGAATATCTTTACATTGAAAATATGTAGTAAATAAAATATCTTGCAATCTAGTTGCTTTATCACCATTAATATACAACATAAGTACCCTACAACTTATTATATTTTGTGCTCTTTCCTTTTGCTTTTTCAACAGGATATTTTTTTGCACTTATATTCATTTTTTCTAAAACAATTTCTTTAGGATCTACACCTATTTGATGGCACAACAAAATACAATAATTCATAACATCTGCAATTTCATATTTTAATTCATCCTTATCATAATTACTATTCCACTGAAAGCATTCTAGTAATTCGCCTGCTTCAATTGCTATACTTTTTGCTAAATTCTCTGGTGTATTAAATTGCAACCAATCTCTTTCTTCTGCAAATTTTACTATTTCATTTTCTAATTCTTTCATAAGATATCACCTATAGCCATTATATCATATAAATAGAGGATTTTTATGATTCTATACACAAAAGTTATTTGTTTATATACACTTACCGAATATTATTTGGGGCTTGAGGGTACCCCATAATAGGAAATGTAGCAAAATTACTTTGTGCTATACATTTCCATTGCTTGCTAACAAGTAAAAAAATTACTAACTTCTTCCCCACTGGGTAAAAAGTTAATCTAGAATTTAAAAAAATTATCAAAAAAAGCAATAAATTTAACTATATTTTTTTACCATATTTTTGGGTTTTTAACAAATTTTTTTAAAAATTTTTAACAAAAATTTTGGAGGTGTTTTTTACCAAATCCTTATAAAATCAAGGCCTAAAGTAAAAAAAATTGGGAAATTTTTGGACAATTTTTGGATAATTAAAAGAGATTTTTAGGAGATTATTTTGGATATTGATTTATGAACTTTTCTTTGACAGTAAAAATGAGCAAAGCCAAGTAGATACTGGGATTGCTCATTTTTTAAATGTTGTACAATGAAAAAAATTTTTAGAAATTTAAAAGTTTTTTGATTTGAGATAAAGTTAAGTATTTATGAGATAAATCTATGTTAAATATTTTTTCTAAATCTTTAATAACATCATTCCTAAAATCTTGCAAATAAATATCGTGTTCTATTTTAGTGCTAGAATATTTTTTTAAAGAATCTATTATATAATGATTGGAATATTTTCTATTTGTTTTTTGCTCTAATAATCTGATGATTAATAGAGCAATAAAACAACTGAGAAAATGTACTTCAATGCTCTCTGGTGTCCACACAAATACGGGTCTAGTTTCTAATTCCGATTTAGTGATTTTAAATGTTTCTTCTATTTTCCACAAGCCCTTATATATGTCCCTTATTTCTTTATCACTCAAGTGTTTTTCACTAGTTACGATAGAGTAATAACCATCAAATTTTTCTTCATTTTTTATTCTTTCTAAATTTAATGATAAGTCTGAATCATTAGCAACTTCACCAGTTTTTTTATTGAAACTTATATTATTTATATATTTAGTGCATCCATAAGAAGTAGCTTGTGTATATTTTCCAGGATTTGCAATTAAGTCTTTTGCTTTTAAAATTGCTAATTCTCTTTCGCGTCTTTGTTTATCAGCATACTTTTGGGAATAATAAACCATTTGTTTTTGATATATTTGATATTTAATTGTTCTTTGGTTATCTTTCTTTATTTGAACATCTTTAGCAAAAATTCGAAATTTGTGTTTAAAGTGTATCTCGTTGTTGTCTTCATCAAGAATAATATCTGTGATAAATCCTTCTTGATCAACGGCCCAATTTTTAAATTCTTCATCAGCACCGATTATGCTTTGACCATAAACATAACCATCGTGATTGGTTTTGTTTTAATTGTAATTTCAACCGCACCATTTAATACAATTTTAACAAACATCAAATATTTGTCAATTTTTTCCTTTTTTGTCAGAGAAAAAGAGTAAATTTTTTTCGCAAAGAATTTGATATAATTACTACATAATAAAAAGGTGGTATGTAGTAGTGAATAGAAAGCAAAGAAGAGAATTGAGAAAAGACAAGAATTTAATTAAAAATCTATATGCAATAATACTAAAGTATTTTCCAGAATTACTTAATAAATTTTATAATTTAACAGATTCAAGAAATCCATCTTATGTAACTTATGATATGAAGGTAATTTGTGTAACTAGATTATTTGGACTTTTATGTGGATTAACTTCGTTATCAATTATTTCTGATGATAATTTTAATACAGATGCTTGTATTGAAAATATTTCAACAATTTGTCAAACAAAATTGGATGAATTACCATACTGGGAAACTATTCAAGATGTATTTGTTAATATAAAAATTAATGAGTTAAGAGAAATTCAAAAATATATTGTTAAAACTTTAATTCGTTCTAAAATGTTTGATAAATATAAATATGAAGGGGCTTTTCAACTTATTTTTGATGGAACTGGTTTATCCAATCATGATTATAATCTAAATAACAATTGCCTACAAAGAAAACATAAAGATGGTAAAATTTCTTATTATAAATATGTATTAGAATGTAAGTTATGTGTTGGTAATATTGTAATCAGTGTAGATTCTGAATTTATCGAAAATACTAAAATGCTAACTGAAAAACAAAAACAGGATTGTGAAACGAATGCTTTTAAAAGAATGATTAAAAGAATTAAGAAAAATTATCCTAAGCAAAAATTTATTATTTCGGGTGATGGTCTTTATGCTACTACACCTATCATTAAAATTTGCAATAAAAATAAATGGTTCTATATTTTCAACTTAAAACCTGATAGATTAAAAGAAATTAACTCTGCTTTTGAAGGAAATCTATTATTAGAAAATGAAACTACAATTAAAGATTATTATTTATCTACAAATATTAAATATAAAGATATCATTGTTCATGCTTTTAAATTTATCGAGAAAGCTAAAAATAATAAAGAAACGATATTTAGATATATAAGTAATATCCCTGTAAATAATGATAATATTAAATCCATTGTTAAGTTAGGTAGAAATAGATGGAAGATTGAAAATGAAGGCTTTTATACTCAAAAACATAGAACTTTTAATATCACTCATTTAAATAGTAGAAATGATAATGCTATGAAAGCTCATTACTTTTTTATTCAATTTGCTCATACGATCAGACAATTACTTGAACAAGGCGACACACACACCAAGTCATTAATTCTCAAATTAAAAGAAGTAAGTGCATACCTTGTTCAATCACTTACTTCACCCAATCCAAATCTTATGAACATTGAAATAAATTTTCAATTAAGATTTGATGATTAAATTATACTATATTTGTTCTTTGAAATCACTATTTTTTTCAAAAAAATTTTTTAAGGCATTTTGCCTCTTTTTATTGTGTTTAAAATTTTTTAAGTTTGCGAAGAAAAAATTAGATAAAATCTTTTTTTATCCAAATTTATCTATTTTGTATTAATTAATTATTTTTACTCTTTTTTACTGTTTTTTGTTTGGTAATGTTTTTATAAATATATTATGATTTTTTGTCAATGACACGAAGTGTTTATTTTATCGTTGACAAAAAATTATAATATTATTACAATTTTACTCAAACCAAAAAATTTTTAATATTCTAGTTCCATTTCGTATGCATTTTTAAATCCAAACATTTTTCTAGGCATTGAATTTATATTAAACGCTATATCTTCTAAATATACTTGTGGTGTCATTTTAAAGGATGTTCCTTTAGGCAAATATCTTCTAACTATTGCGTTTGTTCTTTCGTTTGTCCCTCTTTGAAATGAACAATATGGATCACATTTATATAACTTTACTCCCAATCTCTTTGCTGCTATTCCTAATGCTCTAAATTCTAATCCGTTATCTACAGTTATTGACTTTACTTCTATATCATTTTTTATTATGTATTTATAAATTAAATTAGCTGTATAATAATCGTATCTATATTCTGCTTTAATCAGCCATAATCTTCTTGTGCATCTATCTACTATTGATATTATTGCTTGTTGTTCATCTTTTTTTCCTAATATTGAATCTATTTCTAAATGCCCTGGTTCTTTTCTTTTTTCTATATATTTTGGTCTTAAGCTTATTGGTAATATTGTTTTATTTTGCATATTCCATATGAAATGTTCCATCATTCCACTTCGTTTTTTCTTTTTGTGTTTTTTATAACATAACCCATTTTTTGTTAGTTTTATTTTTCCTTGTTCTATCCAGTTATATACTTGTTTTACACTTACACATTTTTCTCCTAAATACATTTTCTTAAAACGATATACACATACTTCTATTGAATGATCTCTTCTATCATAGTGGTCAAATAGATATTTTATAAATATTTCATATTTTTTATATATGTCTATTTCTCTTTTTTTATATTTTCCTGCTTTATATCTTGATATCGTTGAATGACTTATTCCTAATCTTCTTCCTACTTCTCGCATTGATAAATTTTGTTTTAATAAAATGTCTATTTTGTGCATTTAAAATAGATGTGTGACGTTTATTCCAATTTGCCATTAAAATTTCATGAACCGATAATGTGGTAATAAGGCTGAGCATCAGCAATAAATAGCTAAAGCTATGGTCAGCCTACCACATTATCCCTAAAATTTTAATGTTTTCTCGGCATAAAAGTTTCTT
>CASFPB010000050.1 GCA_949296605.1 uncultured bacterium | reverse complement strand
TAATAAATATATAACCTTATTATATATTATAAATAAGGTTATAAATAATTTATCTATATAACAAATAATAATAATAAATTATTAACTTATTAAAATATCGATTTATATTTTATTGTATAAATTATATGTGAATTATAGAAAAATATAATGTGCATAATAAATATTTATAAATTAAAAATGTTAAAATATATTTGTTTATATATTAAACTTATTAATAAGATTAAAAAATAATATATATTATGTAAACTAATATTGGGATTGATTATTGATTTTTTCCCAGAAGTATCGGAAATATATTTGCAAATTGTTGAATAATATCGTTTAAATACCCTTTCAAAACCATTTGAACAAACATATTTAGTTAAATTAATTTTAATATAATTATCTTATATGAAAAAATGTCTAGTATATTTATAATATCAGTTAAATTAAAATGTTAATATAATATAAAAACTACTCCTCTACTCTATTAAAAAATTAAAATATTAATCAATACTAAAAGTAGTCCAAAAAACAAACCTAAATATAGCATTTTATTTTCTTTATATTTCAATGCTTGTGGAAACAATTCTTGAATAGATAATGTAATCATTAATCCAGCAACAACTATTAAAATAACACTAATCATCATTTCGGAAATAAAACGTTTTAAAAATATAAAAGCTAAAACTGCTCCTAATGGTTCTGCCATTCCTGAAATTAAAGCATTTTTTAAAGCTAATTTTCTATTCCCTGTTGAATAATATATTGGTATAGCAATGCTTATTCCTTCTGGAATATTATGTAACATAATAGCAAAAGCTAATTTTATTCCTAACGCTAGATCTTGATAACTACTTAAAAAAGTCGCTATTCCTTCTGGTAAATTATGAAATATTAAAACTATCATATTTAATATACCTAAACGATATAAATCTTCTTTTTTTGTTTCTTTTTTTATTAGCATACTTAATGTAGTAATAAATATATAACTAATTATAAAAGTAACTAATAAAAGAATTATTGATTTAGATATTCCATAAACACTAAAATATTGAAAAAAGGATTCAGGAATCAAATCAAAAATACTTATCCCTATCATTATAGATATAGAGAACGCTAAACAAAAAGTTATAAACTTATTGTATTGATTTTTATTAATATTTAAATAAATTAATAAAGCCCCTATTAAAGTCGAAAGTCCTGCTAAAGTGGAAATTAAAAGTGGAATTATAGTATTCATAAACGCCCCTAATAAATAATATTATTTATCAATTAATTTATGTGTAAGATATCTAGTATTATTTTAACAAAAAATAATTTTTATTATTTGGATTTTTCAATTAAATATTTAAATAATTTATTACTATTTTCATCTTGAAGATCTTCTGGATGCCATTGAACACCAATTACTAAAGGATTTAAACTTATAGCTTCAATTATATTATCATCACTTATAGCTTCAATTTTAAACGTATTATTATTAATTACGGTATCATTATGTCTGCTATTTACTTCTATTTCTTTTTTTCCTATTATGTCTAATAATATGCCATCATTTATTCTTATCTTATGAACGTAGCAATCATCCAATATATTATGGTTAAAATTACTTATACTATTAACTTTTATAGTTCTATCACTTTTTTCACTGCCAAAATACATTATATTGCCAAGAGCTTGCATTCCTGCACAAATTCCTAATAGAGGTTTATTGCATTTTAACGCATATAATATTATTTTTTCATCAAGTTTGTTCCAAGTGTTTCCTCCAGGAATTATAAAACCATTACAAGTATTAATTAATATTTCATCATAGTTAAAAATTAATATTGGGATACCACCGTTTTCTAATACTTTGTTTATTATAGATTTATTAATTTTATAAATTGCACGATCATCACAAAATGCTTCTCTGAATGTAATTCCTATTATAGGTTTTTTCATTAAAAACTACCTCCATTTGAATTTGGGTTAATTCGTTTTAAGTATATTGTATCATCTGCTATTTTTTGTTGTAATTCAATGTTTAAACTAGAGTCTTCTTCTATAGTCTCTAGTCTTTTCATAATTTCATCAAAAGCTAAAGATTTTACAATTTCTATATTGCATGATTTAGATAAAACCCATAAATATTCTATATCTGATTCTATTAATATTTGTTTTAAAGTATCCATATCTATTATAAATATTTTATCAACTAATTTAATTGCAATAACATTAGCTAAAATTTTTCTTTTCAATCCAATAGAATTTTTATAAATATGCAGTAAATTTATAAATGAAGTATTTGATAAGTGATAATCTAAAACTATTTGTTTAACGTATAAAGTAAATTCTTCGTTATTTTTTTGTTTAGCCATTAAGATTAACGAATCAATTGGCATACTTTTTAAATTTGGATATTTCATATAAACCGCCCCTTCAATACACTTTTTAAATATTTTAAATACATTTAAAAGCATTTGTCAACTATTAATATATTATGCTAATAATTTCCATAAATTAAATGAGTAAATAAATATAAATAATCCATAATAATAGTGGGAGGTAAATCAATATAATGAGTAAATCAAATAATTCTGCAAGAAGCAATGCTAGAAGTAATGCAAAAGCTTCAAGTTCATGTAGTGCTAGATCTAAAGCGCGTAGTAATGCTCGTAATGAAAATTGTAATTAATTTATACCTTTTTCTTTATGTGCTCGAGGATGATGAGAATAATCTTCCTCGATTTTTTTATTGCCTAAATGCGAATAAATTTCAGTAGTTACTAAATTTTCGTGGCCCAATAATTCTTGAATAACTCTTAAATCTGCTCCATTATTAAGCAAATATGTTGCAAAAGAATGTCTTAAAACATGAGGAGATATATCTTTATTTATTCCAGATTTACACGCTATTTGTTTAAGGATTTTAAAAAAACCTTGCCTAGACAATTTTCCACCATTGTTGTTAATGAAAACATAATTTGACTGTTTTGTTTTTAAAATAAAAGATCTATATTCTTTGATATATAAATTTAAATAATGTAATGCACTATTACCTATTGGTATAATTCTATCTTTTTTTCCCTTACCTATTACTCTTATTATGCATTCATCAAAATCAATATTGTTTAACTCTAAATTTAAAAGTTCACTAATTCTAGTTCCAGTAGCATAAAGTAGTTCCAACATAGCTTTATTTCTGTAATCAATTGGTTTTAATAATTTAATATTTAAAAGTTTATCAATTTCATCTTCGTTTAAATATTTAGGTAAACTTTTAGCGATTTTGGGACTTTTAATATTTTCACATGGATTTTTTTGAAGTTTACCATATAAAATCATAAAATTATAAAAAGAATTAAAAACTGATAAGTAATGAGCTTTTGACCTTGATGAAATTTTCAATTCATTAATAATTTTTTTTATATCATCACTATTTAATAATAAAATATTTTTATTAAAAAATGTTGTTAATACGTTTAAATTGTTTGCATAAGAATTTACAGTATTAATGGATAATCTTCGTTCATATTTTAAATAATCTAAAAATAAAATAATATTTTCGTCATAAATGTTTTGTTCTTTATCTCTTTTCATGTAACAATTATATATCTTTTTGGTTAATTATGCTATAATTATTTCGTGATATTATGGAAATTTTAGCAGATAAATTAAGGCCTCAAAAATTAAATGATGTTTTAGGTCAAAAACATTTAATTGGAGATGGAAAAATATTAACAAATTTAGTAAATAATAAAAAAATATTTTCAATGATATTATATGGATTGCCAGGAATAGGAAAAACAAGTATTGCAAATGCAATTGTAAAAGAACTTAATATTAAATATAAATTTTTAAATGCTACAATAAACAATAAAAGTGATTTTGATATTGCTATTGCTGAAGCCAAAATGTATGGAGAAATGGTATTAATTGTTGATGAAATACATCGAATGAATAAAGATAAACAAGATTTATTATTGCCATACATAGAAAATGGAATAATAATACTTATTGGGATTACAACATCTAATCCATACCATAAAATAAATCCAGCAATTAGAAGTAGATGTCAAATATTTGAAATAAAACCACTTGAAGAAAAAGATATAATTGAAGGAATTAAAAAAGCAATTAAATATTTAGAAAATATAAAAATTGATAATACAACTATTAAATATATTGCTCAACTTTCTGGTGGAGATTTAAGATATGCTATTAATTTACTAGAAATGGCTTATTATTCAACAAAAGATGGTTTAATTAATTTAGAAATAATAAAAAGTATAAACTCTAAACCAATAATGTTTCATGATAAAGATGGCGATGGCCACTATGACGTATTAAGTGCATTACAAAAATCAATTAGAGGAAGTGATGTTGATGCTTCCCTACACTACCTAGCTAGACTAATAGAAGCGGAAGATTTAGATAGTATATATAGAAGATTATCAGTTATAGCATATGAAGATATTGGTATGGCTAATCCAGGAATTGGACCAAAAGTAATGGCAGCTATAAGTGCAGCAGAATTAGTTGGATTGCCAGAAGCGCGAATTCCTTTAGGTCAAATTGTAGTTGAAATGGCATTATCACCAAAAAGCAATAGTTCTCATTTAGCTTTAGATGAAGCATTAAATGATTTACATAAAGGAAATACTGGTAATGTTCCAGATAATATAAAAACCACAAGTAAAACTTACTTATATCCACATAACTACCCTAATTCATGGGTAAAACAAGAATATATGCCTAAAAATTTAATCGGTAGAAAATATTACATACCCAAAAATAATAAAATTGAAAATAGTTTAAACAAAATACATGAGGAGATGAAAAAAAATTATGAAAATTAGTGTTATAGGAACAGGAGCTTATAGTTTAGCCATAAGTTTAGAACTAGCTAAAAAAGACAATAAAATAATATTATGGACAGAAAACTCTAAAATAGAAGAAGAATACAAAAAAACAAGACAATTAAAATCTATTATGGATAAAAAAATACCTCAAAATATTAAAGTATCTAATAACATGGAAAAAGTATTATTTGAAAGTGATTTAATATATATAATAACAGCAAGTAAATATGTAGATTCGGTTTGTCAAAAAATGAAACCTTTTTATAATAAAAAAACACCTATTTGTATAGCTACAAAAGGTATTGAAGAATCAAGTGAAGAATTATTATCAAATGTAGTTGAAAATATATTAGAAGCTAAACATATTGCTGTAATATCTGGCCCAACCTTTGCAATAGACATGGCAAATAATGAACCAGTAGCTTTAGCAATAGGATATACATCAATAAAAGCTAAAAATTTAGTTATTGATACACTTGAAAATGACACGTTAAAATTAAGACCAACTAAAGATATAATAGGAATTCAAATATGTGGAGCTATCAAGAATGTAATAGCTATTGCATCAGGTATATTAAAAGGATTAGGATATTCAGATTCTACACAAGCATTTTTAATTAATGAATCTCTTCATGATATTAAAGATATTATTTACTATTTAGGAGGAAATCCTAAAACAATTATGTCATTTGCAGGTGTTGGAGATTTAATGCTTACATGCACTAGCACTAAAAGTAGAAACTTTTCTTTTGGATATACAATTGGATCAACCAAAAATCCTAATAAAATAAAAGAATATTTAATTAATAATACCGTTGAAGGATATTTTACATTAGATACTATTCATAGATTATTAAAAAAGAAAAAAATAAAAATTGATTTAATAGAAGTGGTATATAATATTGTATATAATTCAGAAGACCCAACAACTTTGTCAAAGTTTTTAATTAATAAAAAATAATAATTAAGGAAAGGATTCATATATGACAGCAATACAATTAAAAGACGTTATAAATCAACTAGAAAAATATAATTTAATTTGTTTTTTTAAAACAAAAGAAGAATTAAATAAATGGTTAATAGGCTTAACACCAAAACAAATTAATAATTTTTTAAGGCTAAATATTAATCCTCAGGATGTAGCTGAAAATGACATAGGAAAAATATTGATTTACAAAAATATTCTAAGTTGTGAAGAATATCCAGAAATTATTAAAGCTATAATTGATTTAAAAAGAAAAAACCCTCATATAAAATTTAGTAGATATTATACATACAATCCTCATTTATACGATGATTTAAAATGTTTATTAAATCTTAACCCAATAAGTGATAAAGACGGCATTTTATTCAGTTTAATGGTGCTTTTAGAAAATAAAGAATTTATAAATAGTCCTTATCATCATCAAGACTTAGAATTGATAATTAGAGAAATAAATAATCAAAGCAAAGCTGCTGAACTATTAATGGAATTAGCGTCTGACTATTGCTCTTTAAAAGATACATATCATTTAGCAAATATGCAAATATTATCTGAAAATCCTGTTTCAGTAGATTTTTTATTCAATTTGATGACAATTAAAACAATAATTAATGGCCAATATTACCAAAATGAAATTGCAGCTTTATATGTTGCGCCTAGTTTAAGACATACAATGGCTATATACATATTTATAATTGGTGATATAAGAAGTTGTATAAACCAAGGTTTAATAGATGATTATACTAGGACACAATTATACAAACCGCACTTATATGTTTCAAATAATAAAATTCCAAACTACATAACTATATTAAATTTTTTAAATACATTGCCAGAAAGCATAGTATTGCCTATAAGTTTTATTATAAAAAATATAAATTTTGTAAATAATCCTTATTTTGATTTTGATATTAATTTTCTCCAAGAAATTAATGATTTACCATTTTTAGTAAGATTATGCAAATTAGTAACAAATCCTAATTTTGTTTCAAGCCCTTATCATATTCAAGATTTACAAATTATAAGAGAAATAGGTAATGAAAAAATAAGAAAACTATTATTTGAAGTAGCTACTTCTACCCCTAATATAAATAGCCCATATCATATGTATGACATGGCGTTTATAGCAAGATACGACTATAGCGAAACTTTTGATGAAAATTTTGCTTTAATTGAAGAGATTAGAAAATTAGTTCTTACTGATACCGGTTTAAATGACCCAAACCATATAGAAAAGCTTGAAAAAATATATCGCGGTGAATATGCTTTAGATTGCAATAACCAAAATACTAAATCGCACGAATATATTTATCCTATTTTTACACCCTATTCAACTTCTGATGAAAACATAGAAGAAGACGAAGTAAGCAGTTATGCAAATATATTAAAAGAAAATCCAAATTTACTAAGGCAACCAAAAAAAACTCTCTTAACAAGAGTAAGAGAACGATTAAAAAAGTAAGATAAATGTATGATTAGTAAATTTTTATTGCTGAATAATGTCATTAATAACATAATTAGCTAATTTAATACCAACAATAGCTGGTGTAAATATACTTGATGAAATAACTTTATCGTTATTCATTGGTAAATCTTCAGAATAAATAACAGGAATATTCATTGATAAACCTTCCTTTGAAATGTATTTTCTTAAATTTCTTGCTAAAGGATCATTTTTAGTATCTTTTAGCTTTTTAATTATTATATTATTAGAGGTTATTCTTTTTCCTGTACCTAATGCACAAACAATTTTTATATTATTTTTTAAGGCATATTTTATTAATAAAACTTTAGCTTTTAAATCATCACAAGCATCTATTATATAATCAAACTTTCCAATATTATCAATGTTTTTTTCAGATATTTTTTCTTTATATCCGCAAATATTTATTTCATTATTAATGGATTTAGCTCTTTTTATTGCTTCATCTATTTTTTTATTACCAATATTATTCAAATTACTTATAATTTGTCTATTTAAATTACTTGCTTCAATTGCATCATCATCATATATGGTAATATTTTGTATTCCACTTCTAATTAATGCTTCAAGGGCAAAACCCCCTACTCCTCCAACTCCTACTAATAATATTTTCTTTCTTTTAATTTTTTCAAAATTATTTTTTCCAATTAAATTAATTAATCTGTCAAACATGAAAATCACCCATAATAAAACCCAGAGGGAAGTAACGCAGTGATAAAAACCCGCTCACGCGAGGTGGGTATCACATGAATTACTTTAGGATCCTTATGCACTTAATGGATAAGTCTTCTACACCGCAATTCAATTAGATTCCCGTATATCATATCTAGTCGGTTTTATATAGACATTACTTTACCTCTAGGTAATTTAATTATAACAAACCTACATTAATTATTCAACATTTTTTAAAGAATTTAAAACAGATAAATCGACAAAGGTATCATAATTAACATATTCATCTAATGCTTTAGTAACATTTTTAACCCAACTAGGTTTTGCTACTTTTATGCCATTTTCATTATATGTAGGATTATATACTTTTCCAATAGTTTCAATGGTAGTTAGACCTTTATTAAAGTACCTATCATTTAAAAGCTTAATATACTTTAAAATACCATATTCAATATTTTTATATTTAATCAATGATCCATTAGACATACCACCAAAAATGTTATTTTTATTAAGCATGCTTGTTGCACTATAATTTGATTCTATTTGAGCTATTGCACATGCTATAGAAAAATCAACATTATCATATATATCTGTAAAATATTTAATTAATGCTATCATATATTCTTTCGTATCGTTGCATTTAGTTATAGTATTATCAAATAAATCTTTTTCATTATCTTCTAAGTTTAAAAGATATTCTATTAATATTATTTCAATATTATCTTCATTAACTATATTTAATTCGTTATAATCTTTTTTTAAATGAGTAATAAAATCTTCTTTATTAATTTGAAAAGTATCAGTTAAAAAGATAATTAAGTCGTTATTTTTACTTAGAAAAATATTAAATAATTCTTCTTCAGTTATTATTTTTTTAGATTCTATGTTCATTTTATTTGCTTCCACAATTAAATTTTTATTATTTTTATTATACAAATTACTATTTATTAGTAATAAACTAATTATCATTATACTTGTAGCTAAACATACTAAAATAGATTTTTTATAATTTATAATAAACTTTTTCATTTTATTATATTATACTCTCCTTTTTTTCAGTATGTTCTAAATTATACCATAAAATACATATAAATGCAAATCACTAAAAAAGATACAAAATTGTATCTTATCCTACTAAAACATCTGCTTCTTTAGACATAGGTATATCAGAAATAGTCATCATGTCGGGAGAACTTAATCCTTGATTATCTGTTGGGGGTGTAATATTTGTTATTTGTTCAACATGTTCAGATGTTGGATTGCCATTCATTTTCCAACATGCAGAAACATCACAGTTACTGCTGTAAGGCATTGGATTAGGCATTTCCATTTTAACTATCATTGGTATTTTAAATGCACTTCCAAAACAAACACAGTTTCCAGGCTGTAAAACTTTTTGCTTATCTAAAATATCAGCTGAAATATTTGGTAGCATTTCACCAATGTATTTGATATCAAGCGGATGTGTCATTTTAAATATTAAGAAATTATTACATTGAGCAATTACAGTATCCGATATTTCTACTGGTCTCTGACTAATTATATCTAAAATAACACCATATTTACGTCCTTCTTTTGCAATTCTATCAAATATGTTATAACCAAGTAAAAATGTATCATTATCTTTTTGAATATATCTATGTGCTTCTTCTAAAAATAAATGGTATGGAACTTTTGCTCTTTCAGTACTAGCTTTAGATAAATCAAAAATCATTCTTGAAATAATTTTTACAAAAACTTTGGCATAGGTATCATCAACATCTTCTAGGTTTATATTTATAATTTGAGCTTTTTTATTATTAAGAGAAACTAGCCATTTAATGTAATCATTTAATGGTATATATTCACTAGAAAAATAATCATTTAATTTACTATTTATAATTGAATTTAGTCTAACACGTAAAATTACTGCATCATCGTGTAAATTTTGATTATGTTGAAATCCTTCACTAATTAATGTAAATTCCATGGCACTAGCTAAATCTTTTAATGAATAATTAGCAACTTCTGGGGCTTTAATAGAATCTAAATCATCATTTATTTTTCCTAAAATATAATTAGTAATTAGCACAGATTCTCCAAAATTTCCATTAGAATCAATTTCAAAACATTCACTAAGTGTTCTTGTATAGCCTAAACCTGGAATAACAGAATCAAAATTAAACTCTGGAGTATTACAAACTTCAATTATTGTAAAAATTTCATTTTTCTTACTAGCTACTGTTTCATTGCTAAATAATACTGCAAGCAATGCTTTAGCAATTAAGTGATTTTTATAAGCATTTGCTTCTTCACTATTAGTAGAAAAAATTTTAGCTAGTTTTATTGTATTTTCAATAATAGGTAATTGTGCGTGATTTGATGCTTGTAAAAGTAAAGCCATATCATCAAGTTTTAATAAACCTACGGGAATACTTAATTGAATGTCTGTTTTATCAGTTGGATTTGTTGTAATAAATTTATAGCTATAAATAGAATTTATTTGATTTAAGTTACCAAATGCATTTTTATATTCACCGAATGAATCAAAAATAAAAATATTAGCATTATATTGGACAGCATATTTACTACCAAAAATATTTTGAACAATTCGAGCAACTCCACAAGATTTACCAGATCCTGAATTACCAAAAATAGCTAAATGATTAGAAAATAAATTATTGATATTAGGACATATTTTAAAACCTTTATAAATTGCACTTTCACCTAAAATAAAACTAGATTCATTATATGTTCCTACTAGTTCCATTAATTCATCACTATTTATCATCCGAATTTTTGAAGTTAAAAGTGGTTTTCTTAAAACCCCATTAACATATTTTCCATTAATATATTCTCCTAAAAAGCGAATTTTTATGACATCACTTCCTAATTCAGAAACTTCTCCAAGAATTCTTTGATTATTTTCTTCAAAAATTACGTTCATATTCATTAAATCAGATGCAGCAGCTTCTTTTTGCAAATTTTCTACATGAGCCTCACTGTCACCAATATATACTATTTTTCCAAACATAAATATCGACTCCTTATCTTAAATTTATTATAACACATCAGTAATATAAGTCAAACAAGTTTATTACTTATACATTGTTTTCAATTTATAATATTTATTAAATTAATATTTTTAAAAAATAAAAAAAGCAAACAATTATTTAACTTTAAAATATCTATTTGCTAATTTATAATCACTCAAACTATTCTTTTTTATTGGAATAAAATATATTAATATTTCTTTACTACTCTTTATTTCTTCATTAACATTATAAGTTATATTTGTTCCGTCGTCTGTAATTTCTAAATCTATTCCTTCAATTTCTAAATCTTCATTATATAGAATAAAATCAACTATATAATCCTTTTCATCTAAATCTCCAGATGTTAAAAATGCACTTTCATTTATACCATTTTTTTTTAATAAATTTGTATATTCTACATAATTTGATATTAATTCTGATTTGTAATTTTTATCTTCATAAGTCATTACAATGCCTTCAGCAATTGTTTTATAATCAAATTTATCACGTCCAAGCCAAATTCCTAAGTAAGCAGATATACATATCACTAATATTACTATAATTCCTGCAAAAATGTGATCTTTTGTTATTTTCATATTATTTCAGTTCCAATCCAATAATAGTGATCTTCATTTATTCCAAATTTACTTTTATATTCTACCCTTTTATTATATAAATATTTTGTAAAATAATCGTTTAAAGTTATATTTTCTTTTTCTATATCATTACTTGTAAAAGAAAATATAATTTTTTCATATAAACCATTTTCATATATATTATAATAAGTAATATTTTGAATAATCTCTTCACTATAAAATAAAATACTTTCACTTAAATATATAAAATCACTTCCAATATCAGTGTTTGTTATTTTTCTATCTGCTTTATATAAAATACCATTATACTCATTTTCATCACATTTATATATGTCATCATTATACTTACAGTAGTCCTTACCATTTACATTAAAATCTTTATTAACTATAAAAATATCATTACCATATAAATCACTAATTTTATTTAGCAAAATTTCACTTTTAAATTCATAATCTTTTATATTATTAAAATAGCCTTTTGTTAAAATTACATCATTATGTATATTAGAAATATTTGTAGTATCATCCTGATATGCTGTAATGTATTTTAGATCATTTGTTGTAACATAGGGAATTATATTTTGTAATTTTATACTAAATAGATCATTTTCGTTATTTACTCTAAAAGATGTGTTTACTTCAAATAAATCTTTTTTTTGATCACTTTTGTATAAGGCTATACAAATAGTAAATAGAAAAATAATTATTGTAAATGATAAGATTATATAACTTTTTACATTATTTTCTTTTTTCATAAGCACCTCACTCAATCTTAAATTAAGTATAGCACAAAATTTATAATCTTAAAATATAAAAGTATATATTAAATCTATAAATAAAATAGTAGCAAATATTATTGTTAAAATATTAAGAGTTTTAATGGAAATTTTATTAAGTATTTTATCTAAAAGTGGTTGTAAAATATATAAAAATATTATACCTCCAAGACCAAAACGAATACTTGGGCTTAATGCAATTCTTGCTTGAAAATTAATTTTATAATCAGCATACGTTTGCCATGGCCATGAACCTGTAAAAAATTCACAAATATATGATGTAATTAATTCTATTAATGTTGCTACACCCATACATCCTAAAAATATCAATGGCAATAAAATTATCTTTTGTTTTATGGATTTGTTATGTAAAAATTTATAAAAACAAAAGATAAAAGCTAATGCTCCAAATCCATAAACTGGACAGTAAGGGCCAAATAAAACACCTCTGTTTGAAAATCCCCATTTATATATAAACACCTCTAAAAATACTTCATAACACCAACCAATAATTGAATATGTTAAAAATATTAAAAAATACTTTTTTAAATTATTAAATCTTTTTTTCTTAATCATTTTTATGCTCCTTACAATATTTTTATAAACCAAGTATATCATTAAAAAATTTTTAAGTAAATTAAAAAGATAAGTTGTTAATTATCTAACTTATCTTTCAATATTTTTTTAGTAACTATGGGATTTGCCTTCCCCTTAGTTTCTTTCATTACTTGTCCAACAAAATAATCGAATAAATTTGTTTTACCATTTTTATATTCTTCAATTTGTTTAGTATTATTACTTAAAATATTTTCTATTAATATATTTAATTCTTTTTCATCAGATATTTGCCCATTATCCATACTTATATAATTATTTGGTTCTCGTTTTTCCTCTAATGATTTATTAAATATTTCTTTTGCTTGTTTAGATGAGATAATTCCTTTTTCTTGAGCATCTGTAATTTGTTTTAAATATTCTGGTTGTAAATAAAAATCCTTTAATTCTATATCGTTTTTATTTAAGTAAGCTACTATTTGAACAATTAGCCAGTTAGCAGCTGTTTTAGGATTAATACCTAAAATAACGCATTTTTCAAAATAATCTGCTGTTATCCTTTCTTTTATGATTATGTTTGCATCATATTCACTTAATAAATATTTTTCTATATACATTTTTTTTCTATCTTTTGGAAGCATAGGAATTGATTTTTTAATTTCTTCTAGCCATTTATTATTTAATTTATATTTAGGAATATTGGGTTCAACAAAATATTTATAGTCAACAGCATCTACTTTACCACGCATCCGTATAGTTGTTCCAGTTTCTTCATCAAATCTTCTAGTTTCTTGAATAACCTCATCATATCTTCCACTATCTTTTAACTTACTTTGACGTTCTATTTCATAAATAATAGTATCATATACATTACTAAATGAATTAACATTTTTCATTTCTACCTTAGTTCCCAATGTTTTATCTTCTTCATTCATTATTGATACATTTACATCGCATCTAATTTGTCCTTTTTTAGTATCAGCATCAGATATATCACAATATTGATATATTCTTCTAATAGTTTCTAAAAAGGCAACAGCCTCTTCAGCAGAATTTAGACATGGTTCAGTTACTAATTCTAATAAAGGAACTCCACATCTATTGTAATCTATTAAAGTTGCATCTGAATAATGGTCCAAAGATGCCGAATCTTCTTCCAAATGAATGTCATGTATTAATACTTCTTTTTCTTTTCCGTTAACATCAATTACTAATTTACCATCTACCCCAATTGGTGCATGCATTTGAGTTATTTGATATCCCTTGGGTAAGTCTGGATAATAATAATTTTTACGATCAAAATATATATAATCTGGTTGTTTGCATCCTAAAACCAAACTTGCTAACAAAGCTTTTCTTACACATTCTTTATTTAAAACAGGAAGCATTCCAGGAAAAGCCATATCTATTTCACTAACATTACAATTAGGAAGTTCATCATATTCATTTTTAGCGCTAGAAAATACTTTTGAATTACTCTTAATTTCACAATGCATTTCTAAACCAATAACAGCTTTATATTTCATTATTACCTCCTGCAATCATTCCTTTATAATTCATTGTTGATTCAAGCGCATATGCAATATTTAAAACATTGGCATCATCAAAACAATTTCCAGTAACATTTATACCAACTGGCATATTGTCAATAAAACCATTAGGAATTGTAATTGATGGGAAACCACCAAAATTACCAATTTGTAAATGTTCTTCTAAAATCGCAGTATCATCTTTTGAAAGCTCATCCTTTGATCCATCTAAGTATGGCGCAATGCCAGTTGAAACAGGTAATATTAATCCGTCATATTCTTTAAATAATTCTTTCATTTTATCAACAATTAATCTTCTTACTCTTCCTGCATTAACAAAATATCTTTCTTGATTTTCTTTTTGAAGTATATATGAACCAATTACTAATCTTCTTTTAATTAATGGTGAAAAACCATTTGTTCTATAATCTTTCATCATATCTATATAAGTTTTTCCTTTACCCCTAGGTCCAAAAATAATTCCAGTCAAATTAGACAAATTACTTGTAGCTTCTGCACAAGATATACAAACATAAACGCTAGGAATTACATTTAATAAATTTTTATCAATACTAATTTCATTAATTACTACACCTAATTTACGTAAATTTTCAATAGAATCATTAAAAATTGATAAATGCTTTTTTAATTCATCACTAGCATTAGGATAGTTATCTAAATCAACTATTTCTTTTATATAAAATAATTTTTTACCTTGAACTTTACCATCAATAGAATCATATAAATTAATATTGCTAGAATCCCATGTTGTTAAATCTTTATCGTCTTTTCCTTTCATTGCATCAACTACTATTGCTGCATCTTTAACGCTTCTTGTTAATACTCCACAGTGATCCAAACTAGAAGCAAAAGGAAATAAACCATATCTAGAAATCATACCATAAGTTGGTTTATAACCAACTATGCCACAAAATGCAGCAGGTTTACGAATAGAATCTCCTGTATCGCTGCCCAAAGCAAATGGATATACTCCACTTGCAACAGCACATGCTGAACCACTTGATGAACCAGCACACATACGATTAATATCCCAAGGATTTTTAATAATACCTGTATGAGCTGTAGTTCCAGTTCCCCCCATGCCAAATTCGTCTAATGCTGTTTTATTAACTGCAACTACTCCTGCTTTTTTTAAATTTACTACTGCTGTTGCATCAAAAAATGGCACATAATCTTTTAATGTATTGCTTGAACCAGTAGATAAAATTCCTTTTGTTGAATAATTGTCTTTTATCCCATAAGGAATTCCGGATAATAAATTATCAGTAACTTTTTTACCTTCTGCATCTTCTATTATAGTTACAAATGGATTACATTTTTTTTGTAGTTTTTTTGATTTTTCTATTGCTTCTTTAACTAATTCATCACTACTTACTTCACCATTTATTAATAATTCATGTAATTTTTCTATACTTAATTCTGTCATTATTCAATCACCTTTGGAACACTAATTTCACGATCTTCATAATTATCACAATTTTTTAATAAATCCTCAATTGCAATTGAATCTTTTGCAATATCTTCCCTCAAATCATATGTAAAATCATCTAGTGCATGAGTCATCGCTTCAACACTCTCAATTCCTTCCATATTAGCAATTTTTTGCATATTTTCATCAATTATATCAAATTCTTTTAAAACTAAATCATTTTCTTCTTTTGATAAACCAATCAATAATTTATCAGCATAATCATCAACCATTGCACTTGTAAATTTGCTCATAATATACTCCTTTCTTAACTTATAAAAACCTAGATTATCTAGGCATTAATTTTATTTAATATTTTATCCATTTGTGTATATAAATCATTAATTGTTCCGTTATTATCTAAAAAATAATCAGCATAAACAATTGGCCCGGATTTAGCTATATTTTCAATTTCTGTTATATCTCGCTTTATAGCTTCTTCTTTATTAAATGGTCTTATAATTCTTTTGCTTAATCTTTCATATCTTAAGTTTTTATCAACTACAATAGAAACCATAACTGCTTGATTTTTAAATTCTTTTAAAATAATATTTAGCTCGTCCCATGAATATAAACTTTCTAAAACTACATTACCCCTTTTTACTGCTTCTTTTATTTTAGGTAAATTTAATGTTGCAAATACTGCCATTCCATGTTCTTTTCTTAGTTTTTCTCGCATCATCCGTTCATTTTCTGGTGTTGCTTCTAATCCTTCTTCTTTTAATTTTTCAAATGTAATTGCACCAAAATATATGCGTTCAAATCCTTTTGTTTCTAAATAATCACACAATACTGATTTCCCAGCACCACACATACCTAAAACAATAATTATTTTGTTCATTTTACCCTTCCTTAAATCCATTTTTATCTATATTTCTTCTTCTACATAAATCATTTAATTCTCTTATATTTTCATCGGTATCTAAAATCCAAGATTCATTTATTCCATCATTAATTTTTAAATATGGAACTAGTTTAGTTTTTATTAATCTTATTTTATCCATATCAATATAATAATCATTCTCACTGTTAGTAGCTTGATTTAATAATGCTAATAAATTGTCATCATCACTAAGAGAAAATTCAGAAAATTGTTTAAATAAATTTATTAAATGCTTTTCATATAACAAACTAGAATTTTTAATGCTAAGGTCATCATAAGTTGGCAATTTTTGATATTTTTGAACTAATTCAGCATAACTTACACTTTTGTCAACTGGGCATAACCATTGATCAAATACTAAATATATGCTATAACCATTCTCGTCAGTTGTTAGTGTAATCCAATACCCATTTGGAAAAGACGTTAAAACCCTTATTTGATTTTCAGGAAAAACATAATAATCTTTTGTTGTTAACACAATGTCTTTTTTAGCAATACTTGATTTTAACACTGCTAAAGATTCCCCTAAAAAACGAATTTCATTGTGAGCACCAAAAATTAGGCAATTATTATTATCAATAACATAAAATCTGCCATTTAGCGCACTACAAATAAAATATTTTACTCCAACACGTCCAATTATATCGCCAAATAAATCTATTTCTTTTCCGTTTTCGTCAATTAATTTATAACCATATTTTGTAAATAAAGCAGAGTATTTACCATTATCATTTTGAATCAATGGCACATTTTGAATTAAAGCTTTATAAATATCTTCTACATTACTTTTATTTATAAATAATTTGCTTGTATCTTTTCCAAGCACTATTCCATCTTCTGTTTTATATTCTCTTGTTATACTTAACATATTACCTCTTACTTATTAAAAATCACAATTATTAGGAGTTCTATAATATGGAATTACATCTCTTATATTTTCCATTCCAGTCAAATACATTATTAATCTTTCAAAACCTAAACCAAAACCTGAATGAATACATGTTCCATATTTTCTTAAATTCACATACCAATACATATCTTTTGAATCAATTTTTAATTCGTTCATTCTATTAACAAGTTTTTCATAGTTTTCTTCTCTTTGACTTCCACCCATTAATTCTCCAACTTCTGGAAGTTCTAGGTCAACTGCTGCAACTGTTTTGCCATCATCATTTTGTTTCATATAAAATGCCTTTATATCTTTAGGCCAGTTTGTTATAAAAACAGGACCATTAAAATATTCAGTTATATATTTTTCGTGTTCTTTTGCAATGTCTTCCCCATATTCAGGTTGAAATTCCCATTTACATTTTGCATCTTTTAAAATTGTTATGACATCTTCATGAGTAATTCTTGTAAATTTGCTATTAACTACTTTGTTTAATTTTTCTATAAGTCCTTTTTCAACAAACTTATCTAAAAATTCAAGTTCATCCTTAGCATTAGTTAAACAATAATTTATAACATATTTTAGCATATCTTCTTCAATATCCATTAAACCATTTAAATCACAAAAGGCAATTTCAGGTTCAATCATCCAAAATTCAGACATATGAGTTTTAGTATTAGAATTTTCTGCTCTAAAAGTTGGACCAAATGTATAAATTTTAGAAAAAGCCATTGCATAGGTTTCTCCTTCTAATTGACCAGAAACAGTAAGACCCGCTTTTTTTCCAAAAAAATCCTTGCTATAATCTATTTTTTCTCCTTTAGCAATTTTTTCTAAGTCTAGTGTTGTTACTTGAAACATTTCTCCAGCGCCTTCACAATCACTAGCTGTAATTATAGGTGTATGAACATAAACATAACCATTCTCACCAAAATATTTATGAATTGCTTGTGCTGCTAATGAACGAATTTTAAAAACCGCTTGAAACATATTAGTTCTTGCTCTTAAATATGCTTGTTCTCTTAAAAATTCTTTAGTATGTCTTTTGGGTTGAATTGGATAATCATCTGGACAATCGCCTAATACTTTAATGGAAATTGCTCTTAATTCAACATCTTGATTTCCACTTGATTTTACCAAATTACCATTTACTTCAATAGTAGAGCCCACTAAAAGCTTACTTATTTCGTTAAAATTACTTAAAGTATTATCATAAACGATTTGTAAATGCTTAAAGCATGTTCCATCAGAAAAATCAATAAAACCAAACTCTTTTTGAGGACGATGATTTCTAATCCAACCATTAACTTTAATTTCTTTATCTAATAATTTATCTTTTTTATCAAATACTTCTTTTAAATACATATTAATCACAACCTTTACCTTGTAAATATTTTTTCATATTTATAAATCTTTGCTTTCTAGTTCTATCAAACGGTTTAATAGGACTACTGATACCTCTATCATTTAATTCACTTTTTATATACGTCATAACTTCTATATCTTTATTCTCTAATACTTCAGCAATTACAGAATTATCATTTAAATTTTTTAAAGATTTTACTATGCTTTCATTTCCAATATCTAAATAAAATTTTTTTAAACTTAAAGATCTATTTAAATTTACAAAAGGTAAGCATATTGAAAAAAATAAGATAACACCATAAAAATTTTCATTTAAATCTTTTTCAAATTCAGTATCTTCATCAATGGTAGAAAATTCAGTATCACTATGCCACCATAATCTTAATAAACTTATATTATAATCTCTCTCACTAAACTCTACAATTTTAGCTTTCATAATTCCCCCATTAATTAAATATTACCTAATATCCAATCAACAATATCTCCCTCATCTATTTTAATTTCTTCTTTTGTTACATTATCCTTGATATTAATTAAACCTTTATTCAAATCTTCATTATTTAATATAATAATAAATTTAGCATTTAAACTATCAGCAATTTTAAACTGAGATTTCATGCTTAAATTATTACTATTTATTTCAGTTATTATATTGTTTAGTCTTAAATTTTGAGCAATTCTTAAAGCATTAATTTTTTCTTCTTCATTAATGCTCATAATATATACATCAATATTATTTTTTAATTGTTCTTCATCAATATTATTTTTCAAATTAGATATAATTCTTTCTAACCCCAATGCAAAACCAACTGCTGGGATACTTGGGCCACCTAAATTTTCTACTAAATGATTATATCTGCCTCCGCCACCTACAACAATATTGTTTTCATCAGTATATTCCCAAACATTTTCATCATAATAATCTAAGCCTCTTACTATTTGTTCATTAATTTCATAATTAATATCTAAAATACTTAAATATTGTTTCAATTTATTAAATCTTTGTTTACTTTCATCACTAAGATAAGCACTTATTTTAGGAACGTTTTTAAGTATGTCACTATCTTTATCAACTTTACAATCTAGTATTCTCAAGGGATTAGTTTTTAATCTATTTTGACAATCTGGACATAATTTACCAATATTAGGTTCTAAATATTTAACTAGCGCTTCAGTATATTTTTTCCTTGATTCTAAATCTCCTAAAGAATTAAGATTTACTGTAACATCAATTCCGATACTTTGTAATAAATTATAACCAATACTAATAACTTCAGCATCAATCATTGGATCATTTGAATTAAATACCTCTACACCAAATTGTGTAAATTCTCTATTTCTTCCTGATTGTGGTCTTTCATATCGATACATTGTTCCATTATAGTATAACTTAATACAATCATTTTTATTTCCATATAATTTATTTTCAATTAGACTTCTAACAACTCCAGCTGTTCCTTCTGGACGTAATGTTAAATTTCTATCACCACGATCTTTAAAATCATATGTTTCTTTAGTAACAATATCTGTTCCTTCTCCAACGCTTCTATGGAATAGCTCACTTGACTCAAAAATTGGGGTTCTAATTAGTTCATAATCATAATTAATCATAAAGTTTTCAATCTCATGATTTAAATATGTGTGCAACTTTGCATCAATTCCCAATATATCATAAGTTCCTTTAGGTTTTATAATCATTTTATCATTCCCTTCATTTATATATTTTAGCATACAACTAAAAAAAACGATAGTTTATTCTATCATTTTTTATTTCTATCATGATATTTTATTTTTGGATATTCTCTTTTTAAAACACTAAATGCTGGAGCCATTGTTATATCACTTGCCTCAGTTATTTCACGATATACTTCATAACCTAAATCCTTTAATGCCATTAATCTATCAGTTTGATGGTCTAAATAGTTATGAAATTCCCATAAACTATAAAAAGGTTCATTTCTACAAGGACATGTTTGAATGCATATTTCTTTTGGATTTATCAAAATGCTATCAACTATGACATCAAATGCATCACATGGACAATTAGCAATTATTAAATCAATATTTGAAGTATCTGTATCTACTGTAAAATTTGCCTTTCTTACATTGATTCCACTAATATTTATAGGCAATGCTTTTGGATCAATACATGAAATATTCATTTTTCTTCTAAACTTTTCCATTAATACTATTGATAGCCCCGGTAAATAACCACTAGCAACTTCTAGTATTTTTTTCCTTGAAGCATTAGGAAATCTAAATTTTAAATATTTATAAAACATGGTATATAAATTGTGTTCATTAGCAAAAGCATCAGGAAATAAATAACTATATATTTGTAACATAAAATCATATTGAACAATATCACTCTGTCCATCAAAATTAATTAACATTTCTTGAATACTTTCAGAATAATAGCCTTTATATTGTTCAATAAACTCATTTAGTTTTCTAATTTGTTTACTATTTAATTGCATAAATCCCCCTTTTTTTCGATATATAATAGCATAAAATTAATCTTGAATCAATTAAAAAAAGCAAATCTAAAAATTTACTTTTTTTCAATCATAATTCCCAATTCTTTTAATTGTTTTTCATCAACATTATTTGGACATTCACTCATTAAATCACTAGCACTAGCAGTTTTAGGGAATGCTATAACATCTCTTATATTTTCTGTTCCAGTTAATAGCATTACTAATCGATCAAGCCCAAATGCAAGTCCACCATGTGGAGGAGTCCCATATTTTAAAGCATCTACAAAAAATCCAAATTTTTCTCTTATTTGTTCCTCAGTTAATTCTAATGCTTCAAACATCTTTTCTTGAACTTTCTCATCATGAATACGAATAGAACCCCCACCAGCTTCATAACCATTTATTACAATATCATATGCTTTTGAATAACAATTAGCTTTATCATTAATTAATTTATCAATATCACTATCTTTTGGAGCAGTAAATGGGTGATGTGTAGCCATAAATCTATTTTCTTCTTCACTCCATTCAAATGAAGGAAAATCAACAACCCATAATAATTTATAATCTTCTTTATTAATTAAATTTAAATCTCTAGCTAGCTTGCATCTTAAAGCCCCTAAAGCAGTTTTTGTAATATTATATTTATCACTTATTATAAATACAATATCATTTTTTTCTAGTTTTAAACTATTAATCAAATTATCTCTTTCTTTATCATTTAATAATTTTGAAATAGATCCAGTTACTTCATCTTCCATTTTTATATATGCTAAGCCCTTAGCTTTATATGTTTTTACATAATCAGTTAATTTATCTATTTCCTTACGAGAATATTTATCAGCAACATTTTTAGCTACAATTGCATTAATTACTCCATTATTATCTAAATTTTCTTTAAAAAAGCTTATATCAGTATTTTTAAAAATATCTGAAATATCTTGAATCTCCATTTCAAATCTTAAATCTGGTTTATCAGAACCATATTTATTAATAGCATCGCCATATTTCATTTTCATTAATGGTAATTTAATATTTATTCCTTTAATTTCTTTAAATATATGAGCTACTAACTTTTCCGCTAAATCCATAACATCGTCTTCATCAACAAAACTCATTTCAATGTCAATTTGAGTAAATTCTGGTTGACGATCAGCCCTCAAGTCTTCATCTCTAAAACATTTAGCAATTTGAAAATATCTTTCTACTCCCCCAACCATTAATAATTGTTTAAATATTTGAGGAGATTGCGGTAATGCATAAAACTTTCCTTTATTTACTCTAGATGGAACTAAATAATCTCTTGCTCCTTCAGGAGTACTTTTACATAAAACTGGAGTTTCAACTTCAATAAATCTTTCACTATCTAAAAAATTTCTAACAGCTAAAGTAATTTTATGTCTAGTAATTAAATTATTACTCAAATTATTTCTTCTTAAATCTAGATATCTATATTTTAATCTAGTATCTTCTAATGCAGTAGTATTATCACTTATTTCAAAAGGTAATTCAAGTGATTTATTTAATAATACTAAATTACTAACTTCAACTTCAATTTCACCAGTTGCAATATTTTTATTTGCTTTTTCTCTTGCTACAATTGTTCCTTCAGCTTTTATTACATATTCATTTTTTAAATTATTTGCTAATTCATAAATTGAGCTTTCAGGTCTTACTATTAGTTGCATAATTCCAGATCTATCACGTAAATCTATAAAAATTATACCTCCAAGATTTCTTATTTTAGATACCCATCCATTTAAACTCACCGTTTCACCAACATTTTTTATATTATAATCTGTGTTTAAAATCATTTATATCAATCCTTTCTTAAAATAAAAAGATTCTATAATATAAGGACGAGTAAAACCCGTGGTGCCACCTTATTTCATAGAATCTATGCTCTTTATTCTTTAACGCAGAAATACGTTTTATTTATAATTTGCTTATCTTCATTAAAACCTCATTATTAATTTCCATCAACCATTAACTTTCTCTAAAATTAGTTTTAATTACTGGGGCAAACAAATAATTACAAAATTACTATACACTATTAATTAATTGTTGTCAAATACTATAAATTCTTTTGTCTAGTTCTTGATTCATTAGTTTTTGTATTAATATTAAATTTTCTCCGAAGTTTGACAGTTACACTTTTTTGAAAATGTGATTTTGCCTAGATAATAACTAGGTTTTATTTTGTCAAGTTTTACTCATTTTTATGTTGTGTATTTTTGTGTATCGTGATATAATTGCTATGTAAGGTAGTGATTATATGTATTTAAGAAAAAGTTTAAGTAATGGTAAAATTTATTTATCCTTCGTCCAAGGCTATCGCGACGAATCTGGCAAAGTTAAACAGAAAACGATTGAAAAAATAGGATATTTAGATGACTTAAAAAAGCAATATGATGATCCAGTTTCTCATTTTAAGGAAATTGCTAAGCAAAGAAATAATGAAGAAATAAATGAATTGGTTATTAAAAATCTAAGTACTAAAACAATTGATGAAAATTCTTGTACTAAAAATCTTGGCTATGTCATTTTAAAGAAAATTTACAGTGAACTAAATATTTCTGAATTTTTAAAACAAAAGCAAAAAAATTTAAAAATTGATTTTTCCTTAAATGATATTTTTGAATTATTAATTTATTCTCGTATTTTATATCCCGATAGTAAATTATCAACTTATAACAATAAAGACATTTTCTTTGAAAAATTTGATTTTTCTTTACAAGATATATATCGCTCACTAGATTATTTTTCAACTTATAAAAACGATTTACTTATTTCATTATGGAATAATACAAAAGATAAGTATAATCGTGATACTTCTATCACCTATTATGATACAACTAATTATTATTTTGAAATATCTTATAATGATGAAGATGAAATAAATGATAAAGGTGAAATAGTAAAAAAAGGAATGAGAAAAAGGGGGCCAAGCAAAGAACATAGAAAAACTCCAATTGTTCAAATGGGATTATTAATGGATAAAAACGGATTACCTATGTATTATGATTTATTTCCAGGTAATGAATCAGAAAAATTGCAAATGAGACCAACTCTTAAAAAGACAAAAGCTAAATTTGGAATAGATAGAACCATTATTGTCGCCGACAGAGGTCAAAATACCAGTGATAATACTGTATTTATCGCTGGAAAAAATGATGATCATTCTAACCACGATGGCTATGTTTATGGTCAAAGTATACTCGGTGCCGATAAAGAATTCAAAGACTGGGCTTTAAAACAAGATGATTTTATTTATGATGAAATATATGATGAATTTGGTAATTTAGTAACTTATAAAGAGACAATAAAAGATGAAGAAGACAAAATTATAGGTTATGAAGATAAACCAGCCATATTTAAACATAAATCTAGAGTTTATGCCAAAAAAGTACAAATTAAAAAAGATGGTAAAAGAAATGTTAATTATTTAATCTATCAAAAACAAATGATTTATTATTCTAAAAAATATGCTGAT
>CASFPB010000049.1 GCA_949296605.1 uncultured bacterium | reverse complement strand
TCAGAGGTTTTGGTAACATCTTTTTTAATTTTGGAAACAAAATGGAAACAAATCGACTATTTTTTATGATTTTTTGATTTTTAAAACCTTCGCAAACCCTTATTTTATAAGCTATTTACCACAGCAATTCTTATACTTTTTTCCACTTCCACATGGGCAAGGATCATTTCTACCTATTTTTATGCTTTTCTTAGGTTGTGTTTTTGCTTTTTCTTTTCCATCGTTTGTATTTCCTTGTAACGTTTGCTTTCTTTCAATATTTTGTTTAACTTCAGCTTTTAATAAGAATAATGCAGTATCATTATCTATTTTATTTAATAGATTTTCAAACATTTCATATCCTTCCATTGTATATACTTGAACTGGATTGTTTTGAGCATAACCTCTTAATCCAACACCCTCTTTTAAGTGTTCCATAGCACTCATATGTTCTACCCAATTTGAGTCAATAACACGTAATGAAATAGCTTTTTCAAATTCATTCATTAATGGTGAAGAAATCATTTTCTTTTCATAGTCTTTTATTACTAAGTCAAATAAATAATCTACTATTTCTTGTTCTTTTAAGTCCTTTATTTCTGATACATCTAAATTTTGATTTTTTAAAAAATTAGTATTTACATATTCTACAATTTCGCTTTTATCATTGTCAGTTAAATAATTTTCTGGTGGTATATGGCTTTCTACTAAATTTCTAATTGTATTTCGAAAACTTTCTATAATTTTATCATGGATACTTTCTTCATCTAATATTTCATTTCTACGAGAATAAATAATTTCTCTTTGTTCATTTAATACATTATCAAAATCAAGTAAATTTTTTCTATGGTCGTAGTTGTTACCTTCTACTTTCTTTTGTGCAGATTCTATACTTTTTGTAAGAGACTTTGATCTAATTGCTTGGTCATCATCAAGACCTAAACTAATTAATAAATTTTTAATCCTATCTGTTCCAAAACGTTTCATTAAATCATCTTCAAATGAAACAAAGAATTGTGATGTTCCTGGATCTCCTTGACGTCCTGCACGTCCTCTTAATTGGTTATCTATACGTCTTGATTCATGTCTTTCGGTTCCTATTACATATAGTCCACCAAGCTCACGAACTCCTTCTCCAAGTTTTATATCTGTTCCACGTCCTGCCATATTAGTAGCTAATGTTATAGCACCTTTTTCCCCTGCATGAGCAATTATTTCAGCTTCTCTTTCATGGTTCTTGGCATTTAATACTTCGTGAGGTAAATTATTTTGTTTTAATAATTTACTTAATCTTTCGTTTGATTCAACAGAAATTGTTCCTATTAGTATTGGTTGTCCTTTTTTATGTATTTCTTTAATACAATTTATAATTGCTTTATACTTTCCTGCTTCATTAGAATAAACTAAATCTGCTAAGTCTTCACGAATTACTGGTTTATTTGTTGGAATGCATATTACATACATATTATAAATATTTCTAAATTCTTCTTCTTCCGTTTTAGCTGTTCCTGTCATACCAGCAAGTTTGTTATACATTCTAAATAAATTTTGAAATGTAATTGTTGCCATTGTTTTTGTTTCAGTGTTAATAGTTACACCTTCTTTAGCTTCAATAGCTTGATGTAATCCTTCACTATATTGTCTTCCATGCATTAATCTACCTGTAAATTGGTCAACAATTATTATTGCGTCATTTTCTACTACATAATCTATATCTTTTTTAAAACCATAATTTGCTTTTAAAGCTTGGTTTAAGTGATGCACTAATGCTGTATTATCAAGATCGTATAAATTTTTTACATTCAAAATTTTTTCTACTTTTTTACTTCCTTCAGCTGTTAAAGAAACATTTTTTGTCTTTAAATCAATTGTGTAGTCTTCTTCTTCTTTTAATTTTTTTACAGTTCTGTCTGCTTCAATATACAAGTTATTAGAATTAAACCTTCCACCACTAATAATTAATGGTGTTCTTGCTTCATCAATTAATATTGAGTCAACTTCATCGATGATGCAAAAGTTTAATCCTCTTTGAACACGATTTTCCTTTTTCACAACCATGTTATCTCTTAAATAATCAAATCCAATCTCATTGTTTGTTGAATACGTTATGTCAGCATCATATGCTTCCTTTTTTTCTTTTGGAGATAAATCTCTTAAATTTACTCCAACAGTTATACCTAGCATTTCATAAATTGGTCCCATCCATTCTGCATTTCTTTGAGATAGGTATTCGTTAGTTGTGACAACATGAACTCCTTTTCCTTCTAAAGCGTTAAGATAAGCAGGTAATACTGTTGTTAAAGTTTTTCCTTCACCAGTTTTCATTTCTGCTATGTTACCATAGTGTATTGCTAATCCACCTAAAATTTGAACATGAAAAGGTTTTTCACCTATTGCTCTGTATGATGCTTCTCTAGCTACTGCGAATGCTGGTATTATTATATCTTCTAATGTTTTTCCAGTTTCGAGTTCAGCCTTAAATTCTATTGTTTTTTCCTTTAATTGTTCATCACTTAATTTTTGTATTTCTGGTTCCATTGCTTCAATTTCTTTGGCAATTTCTTCAAATCTACATAATTCTTTGTATTCACTATCTAGTAGTTTTCTTAAAAATTTCATTATCCACCTCATTTTTTATTATAGCATGCTATTGTTAAAATAAAAAGAAGTATTAAACTTCTTATAAAATTATGTATTTTAATAATTTGAATTAACATCCTTTTTAAATTTTATTATTAAAGTGCTTGGACAATTAACTGTTTTTTCTTTTTTCCAAAATGTGCTTTTATACCCATTAACATCATCTTTAAAATAGTTTCTTCTTCTAGTATTGTATCTACATAAAGTCCAGCTTTTTGAGCTTCATTTATTATAGTTGATATCATTAAATTTTTTTGAACCATTTTAATTTTATCTGGGCCTTTTGTAATCATCTCAAAATTTTCATTAAAATATGATTTGTTCAATATTACTTTATCTTTATCTATATCTAAACAATAATAAAATGGATGTGTCCAACTTATAATTAAAGCGCCTTCTTTTTTTAAATATTGATAGCAATTTTTAAAAGTTAAACTTATGTCCGAAGTATAACCAATACTAAATATTGAAATAATATAATCAAAATAGTTATTAGGAATTTCTAATTTTTGCTCCATCGCTCCTACATAAATATTATTTTTAAATTCTGGTAAATTTGATTTTGCTTTTATTATTTGTTCTTCAGAAATATCTATTCCCCATAATTCTGAAGCTCCTTTGTTATATAAATATTTCAATGATTCTCCTTGTCCACACCCAATATCTAATACTTTTGCTCCTTTAATATTTTTTATTAATTTTATTTCTTCTTCGTTTCTTTTTAAAAATGGACCATATTCAGGTAAAATTGTATTTGAAAATGACTTATTTGATTTTATTAATGTATTCCATCCATTTTTGTTTATTTTAATGCATTCCTTTTCATCCATATCTTATATTCCTTTCAATTTTAAAAATATAGACTTTTTTAAGTCTATATTAAATTACTTAACATTAATAATACCGTAACTTCCATCTTTTCTTTTATATAATACAGATATGCAATCTTCATCTATATTTTTAAATACAAAGAAATCATGATTTAACAATTCAATTTGAATCATAGCTTCTTCTTCATCCATTGGTTTCATATCCATATCTTTTCTTTTTACTATTTTAGAGTTTGTTAATTCATCTTCTAAAGCCTCAAAATCAAAATTCATTTCAAATTTAGGAATATCATGATATTTTTTATCTAATCTTGCCTTATTTTTTCTTATTTGGCCTTCTAATTTATCAATAACTAAATCTGTTGCTGCATATAAATCTTGATGCCTTTCTTCTGCTCTTAAAGTAAATTTGCTAGTAGGAACTGTTACTTCAATACTTTGGTCTTGATTTTTAACTTTAATTAATACTTTGCATTCTATTTCTTTTGGATTTTCAAAGTATTTGTCAAGTCTACTTAATTTTTCGTTAACATATTCTTTTATTGATTTAGTAACTGTTACCTTATCTCCACGAATATTTACTTTCAATATTATCACCTCTATAATTAATATAACATAAAATTATTAAAAAAACTACAAAATAAAAATGCATATTATTGCATCTTTACTATAATTATTTGCATGTGAATCCATCTTTTTCAGCATTTTCTTTAACTTCTTCTAAAGTTGATGTTGAATCAACTATTGAATCTAAATCATATTTTTCTAAATCTTCATCTTTTACTTTTGTTAAATCAACATCAAATGTCAAATTATAGCTGTAATTTTTTTCATCATTTTTAAAAGTTACTTTTAATCCTTCTTCATCAACTTCTTCATATGCTGCTTCTAATAGTGAAGTTACCATATTCCAACTTGATTTTGCTTCTTCATCTGTTGCTTTTGAATCAATACTCATTTTTATAGCAGTTACTTTATCATCTTTAAATTTCATTTCTATTTTTTGATTTGTTTTTACACCACTATCATTTTCTTCATATGAGCAAGTTAATCTTTTTTCCCCACATCCAGTGAAACATAGTAATCCTATTATTACAATAAAAACCGTCTTTAATCCTTTCATCATATAGCTCCTTTCTAATTTAAGTTTACTATATTATTATAAAATTAACAAGAAAATTAAAATAAAATAAAAACCCGGTGTAAAACGGGCTTTCATTTATGCTACTGGAGTAACTTGTTCTTCTTTTACATCTATTGCTTGTAGTCCTTTAGCAGTTTCAATTAACTTGAAATTTACTAATGCACCTTCATTAAGTGTTTTATAACCATCTTTAACAATAGCTGAGTAATGAACAAAAATATCAGATAGTTGGTTGTATTCGATGAATCCGTAACCTTTATCGTTGTTAAACCATTTGACTCTGCCTTGCATCATACCGCACACTCCTTCCTTCTTTAATCTAACTTTATCATTATTAATTATTATTTGCAAATAAAATGATACATCAAATTTCGACAAAATTTGCAGTATTTAACTATTTAATAAATAAATATCACTGTCATTTATTAAATACGTAGAGTTTCCATAGTCTTGTTCAAAATTATTAAAAAACATATTTAATTTTTCTCCTGTCCCTATTAAGTAAACTACCTTGTTTTTTATCTTTTGTTTTATGTAATCAAATAAGGATTTTTCATCATTAAAAAAATTGTTTGGAATAATATAGTTTTCTATTTTTTGATATTCATTAATATAGGTCATTAATATATATTCATTATTGATATTTAAATAACAGTTTTCTTTGTTTAACTTATAATTTTTTATTTCGTTTTCAATTAATACTTTTCTAAAATTAAACTTTTCTAACAAATTTTTTATTAAATAATTATCGGAATTTGTATAGGTTGGATTGACAATTATTTTTATCGTATCTCCAAAAATATTGTTATTAATGTTGTTATCTTTTAATATTTTATCAAAAACATTCATAAATTTATCTATATTTGCTACTTTTCCATTTATTATTATATTTTTATTTATTTTTTGTTTAATAATCTTATTTGTTTTAACATTTTTAAAATATATTGTTTCATCTGTTAAATATACTATATTATTTACTCTTTTCATTTTATCCTCTTTTATATTTTTCTTTTGTAACTTGACCCCCTCTTATATGTTTTGTTTTATCATGATTTTTTAATATTTCATTAATTGAATTTGATAATTTGTTATCTATTTTTTTTAATCTTTCACTTAAATCTATATGAACTGTGCTTTTACTAACATTAAACTTTTCTGCTGTTTTCCTTATCGTATCTTTTGTATTTATAATGTGATTTGCCTCTTCAATGACTCTTCTATTTATATTTTCTTTCATAACCAAACAACCCCTTAACAAATTATATTATTAAGGGATTGTTAATATGCTATTGTAAATCGTTTATATTCATATTATAAAAGTCTTCTGGGTCAATTGTATTGCCGTTATAATAAACTTCAAATAATAAACAATTGTTTTGTTCTTCATCTAATAGGTTACTACCACTTTTACCAATTATAGTTCCACTATTAACTAAATCATCTTTTTTTACAGATATTTCACCTAAACTATAGTATATTGTTTTTAAGTTTGGATTATGTGTAATTTCTACTACATTACCTAATATTTCATCTTTTGATACGTTTGTAACTGTTCCATCATAAACACTTAAAATATCAAATGTTTCATTTGAGGAATATAGAACTCCACTATTTTGCAAATATGTATTTTCATAATACACTAATGAATTTTGTTGTGTTTTTTCATCATCTTGCATATCATAGTATGATTTACTAATACTTACTGCTGTGCTTGTAAATGGTTTTACAATTTTTTTGTCTGTTTCGTTAATTTCTTCCTCATTTTTAATAACTGGTGTAACATTATCTTCTAATGCATTTACTGATAAGTTATCGTCATATTTAACTTTACTTTGTAGCGCACTTCCTATGAATGAAATGCTAATAAACAATATACCTATTACCATTATATAAACTGTTGGTAAAACGAAGCTTTTTAATTTTCTTTTATTCATAATTCACCATCCTATTTAAAGTATGGAAATTATTGTTATTTTTTATACACTTATATTTTACTTATTTCGATATTATTATAATAATGTTTTAATATCTCTTCATATGTCGAACCATTTTTAGCCATTTCATTAGCACCATATTGACTCATTCCAACCCCATGTCCATATCCTTTTGTTGTTATTTTAATGGATTCATTTATTTCAATATTAAAATCTGTCGATCTTAAATTAAGTATGCTTCTTACTTCAGTTCCCTTAAATGTTTTGTTATTAATTGTTATTTCATTAACTCTTTTTGTTTCTGATCTTTTAATATTATTAATGATTATATCATTACAACTAATATCTAACTTTTTACAAAATTCTTCTTTTGTAATATTTGTTTCCACTGTAAAATTTTTTACATTTTTATCCCACGATGAATCAACACTTTGTAAATAATCTTTTGATTCTCCAAAAACTAGAGAAACGTCTTCTGTGCTACCATTACTCATGGCAAAATAATATGCACTTATTATTTCATCATTATATTTCATAACTAATCCTTTTGTTTCTAATACAGCATCTTTTATTTTATTGTAATAATAATCATATTCACTTTGCCATTTTTCTTTCATTTCATCTTGTGTTATATAAACTTGATTAGATACATCTGTTACCAAGTCATAAGTTTCTTTTGATGATTTTATTTTGTTCATTGCATAACTTCTAGCAGCTATTGCTTGAGCCTTTAATGCTTCTACTTCAAATGATGCTGGCATTTCACCCGCTACTACTCCTATTATATATTCTTCAAGTTCTAATTCTTTTTCTTCTGTTGTTTCGTTATTTTTTATTGTTACTTTTTTTTCTTCATTTAAAAAAACAGTTTCTTTTTTGTCAAAACTGCTTAAAATTGCTATGATTGTTAAAATTATTACTGCAATAACTAAGTTTCTATTTTTCATATTTAGCCTCAGTAAATATATGAAATCATTTATTAAATTATTCTAGTTAAATTCAAAAAATCTATCACAAAATTAGTCAAGAGATATCCCATAATTATGCTTAAAATTATTATTAATATTCTTATTTCAATAACTTTATTTTTTTTAACTATATTATTAAAGTTTATACTAGTTAATGAGTATGCAGATAAAAAGCAAAAGATAATATATAAAACTATTTTATAGTTCATCATATAATCCTTGTTCTATTTTATCAATTTTCTTAATTCTTCTTAAATGTCTTTCTTCACAAGGGGATTTTGTTGCAATAAATGTATCTATTATTTTATAAATTTTTTCTAAATCTAAATTTATTCCAAAAGCTATAACATTTGCTCCATTATGGTTTTTTGCTGTAAAAGCGTCATTTTCATCAAAAACCCTTGCACATTTTATTCCTTTTACTTTATTTGCTGCTATGCTCATTCCAATGCCAGATCCACAAATTAATATTCCAAGACAATTTTCATTTAAAACTTTTTTACATACGTCTAGTGCAAAATCTGGATAATCATCTGTATCAAAATTCTTTAATTCACTACATTCTACATTAATATCATTTTTTTTTAAATATTCTATTACATTATCTTTTATTTTTATTCCTTGATGATCTACACCTAATATTATTTTTATAAATATCATCTCCCTATTTATAATTATACATTAAATTAGAAAAAAAACAAAAATATTACTACTTTTGTTCTTTATCTAAACCAAATTTTTTGTTAAATTTTTCTATATTTCCAGTCTTTTTTGCTTTTCCTTGAGTTCCAGTGTAAAATGGATGACATTCACTACAAATTTCAACTTCTATTTTATCTTTTGTTGATTTTGTGTTAAATGTTGCACCACATGCACATGTAACTGTTGCATCTTTTAATTCTGGATGGATATTTGCCTTCATATTCTCTCCTTCCGCCATGTCAATTTCATGACATAGTAATTTCTTTGACTTACTTATTATATCATAATTTTTTGTTATAGCAAGTCGTTTTTATTAAGTCTAAATTTTAATGGTAAATATTGAATTTCGTTATTTTCAATTTTTATTTTAAAATTTCCAGTATAAATTTCTTTATTATTTGTTGCTTTTATAATTACTTCATAATATTCATTACTTTTATAAATTCTTTTTATCTCATAATTTATATTGTTTTCAGATGCTTTTTTATTTATTACATACATCCCATGATAATTATTATCTATATATTTATCTAATTGCTCCATCTCTTCTTCATTAAAGTTTAACATGTCTTCTAATGTGTAAATATTTTTTAATAGTTGAAAATTGCTTGATTTTGGAAAATGTTTTTTATAGAGCTCTATTTCTGTATTTGACGCTATTTTATAATTTTCATTGTCTTTATATTTTATTTCTACATAGTTTTGATTGTTAATGCAATCCAATATAATTGGACCATAATAATTAAAGAAATCTTCATTTGAAGCAATCTCATAACCAACATTTTTTCCTAAATAGTTGCAAGCTTCAATATCTGATTCTTTTTTGTTATTTATATAAGAAAAAATTGTTGTTAATTCTTCTGAAATAATGTTTATGTTTGCATCACTTTTGGTGTTATTTTTATTTTTGTTTATAATATTATCTTTTTTTGTTAATAAGTAAAAAATTATCCACATAATTAATGTAATGATTATTAAAATTACTAATATTTTAATCATGTTATTAAATGTATTTTTCATATTTACCTCAAAATAAAAATACCATAATATTTATTTATTTTCAATTGTTTTTAATTTAGCACTTTAATTAAATCATTTGCAATTTTTTTATGACCTTCGTAGTTTATGTAATAACTATTATTATTCAAATATTTATTATTTAAAGAGTATGAAAATAAATCATAATATATACAATCATAATCACCTGCTAGTATATTTAGCTTGCTATTAATTTCTAATACGTCACTTTTATTTAACTGATAAGCTGAATAAAGTCCTAAAATTATAATTTTTTTATCATAAAATTCTCTAATTGATGATAACAATATTTTATATTCTAATAAAAAATCATTTTTTATGTAGTCATCTATTCTCTCATTTAGTGACTTAATTACTAATTCATCTAAACCTATACTAATTGTTAGTATGTCTGCTTTTGCTATAACTTGTTTAATTGGCGTCCTAGTATATTTTCCTAATTGGTTATCTTCTATATATTCATTTAATTCATGAACTGTTAAATAATATCGAGAAAATTCATTATTAAATTCATTAATTTTTCCTTTTTTTTCTAATTCCTCTTTTAAATAATCATTAAAGCTTGGCCCTGCTACTTTGTATTCCGTCATTCCTAAACTTAAGCCATCGCCGATACTAACTAAATTTATTTTATTCCTTACTGTATTTTTATTTATTAAAATAGTTAAAATTATTCCTAAAGCAATAATAATTAATAATTTATATCTTTTTTTCATATTTCCCCCATTAAAAAAGTAAAGATTTCTCTTTACATTATATTTCAACTATTTTAATATTAGCACCTACTGATGATAACTTAGATATTATTCTTTCATAGCCTCTTAATATGTGTTCAGCATCATTTATTATTGTTGTTCCTTCTGCAATCAATCCTGCTGTTACCAATGCTGCTCCAGCTCTTAGATCAGTTGCTGTTATTTCTGCACCATGTAATTTTGTTGGGCCAATAATTTTAGCATGTTGTCTTTCGGCAATTATGTTTGCTCCCATCATATTTAAATATTTAACATGTCCCATCCTATTTTCCCAAATTGTTTCTTCAAAAAGTGATATACCATTTGCTTGAGTTAAAAGCACTGCTATTGGTTGACCTAAATCTGTAGGAAATCCTGGATATACAACCGTTCTTACGTTTGTTGGTCGTAGATTACCAGATTTATTTAATATGATTTTGTGATTTTGAAGTTTAAAATTTACTCCCATTTCTTGTAATTTATTTAATAATACTATATTGTGCTCTGGTATCATTCCTTCTACTACAAGATTATCTCCAAGTAAAGCTCCCATAATTATATAAGTTCCTGCCTCTATTCTATCGGGAATTACTTTAACTTCAGCACTATGCATTTTTTTAACCCCTTCTATTGTTATTTCATCTGTTCCAGCCCCAGTTATCTTTGCCCCCATATTATTTAATAGTTCTGCAATGTTACTTATTTCTGCTTCTCGGGCTGCATTTTTTATTTTTGTAATACCTTTTGCCATTGAAGCTGCTATCATTATGTTTATTGTTGCTCCAACTGATGCAAAATCTAGAAAAATGTCTGCTCCTTTTAATTCTTTTGCTTCAATTAAATATTTACTGTCTTCTTTTTTTATAGTAGCACCTAACGCTTCAAATCCTTTTAAATGTAAATCGATTGGTCTAGATCCTATGTTGCACCCACCAGGAAAATACATTTCTACTTTTTTAAATCTTGCTAGTAGTGCTCCCATAAAATAGTATGAAGCCCTTAATTTACTACTTAAATCTTCTGGAATAACGCAATTTTTTATATTTTTAGAATCAATTTCTATTATTCCTGTTTGTTTTTCTACTTTAACATTTAAAAGCTTTAATATTTCAACTAATGCATCTTTATCAGAAATATTTGGAACATTTGAAATTTTTACAATATCATTTGCTAATATTGCTGCAGGTATAAGTGCTACAACACTATTTTTGGCTCCCCCAATTTTAATTTTGCCGCTTAATCTTTTATTACCTTCTATAATTATTCTTTTCATAGTAACCTCCTAAATATTTGTTAATAACTAGATATATTATATCATCTTATGCTAAAAGATGAAATATTCCTAAGAATAATAATAAAGTTATACCAAGTATTATTGCATATTTTCCTATTAATTTATTACTATATTTTCCTATAATAAGTCCTAAATATGTAAATGTAGAACTACATAGTGCAAATATTAAACTTGATAATATATTATTTCTAGTTATTTCATTTATTCCTAATCCAACTGAAAAACTATCTATGCTTACACTAAAGGCAAACATAATAACACTAAGTAAGTTAATGTTTAACTCAACTTTTTCGTCTTTAAAATAATGAATTGCTAAATTAACTCCTAATGTTATCAAAACAATTCCTAGAATAACATTTCCCGCGATGTTAAATATCTCAACCATTTTTATACCTATATAGTTTCCGAATAACGGCATTAAAAAATGAAATATACCTACCATTAATGGAAGAATCTTTAATAATTTTGCTTTGTAATTAAGTGAACCTATTGTTAAAGACAAAGAAAAAGTATCCATTGATAATGATACTCCTATTAAAAAAATGGATATTATTTCTTTCATATAAATAATCACCTGATTAAATAATATGCATGTTCTATAAATATTTGTCTAAAATGTCTTTAATATAAAAGCTATAATTTATATTTTCAGTTTGTTCTTCCTGTGCTTCTAATAAACATAAAGGTGGAAATAAAACACACCACCAATTTTCACCTAAACCATCCCCTAATGTAATTACTAATGATTCATAATTTCCTTCTTTATATACTACGTTTTTATATGTTTTTTCTGGGAAATAATTATTTCCATAATTAATTTTGTAACTTGTTGTTCTTTTTTTAATAATATCTTCCATTTTATTTGTATTTTTATTAATTAATAATCTGGTTTCATCTAAATTATTAGATTCTTCTAAAATATTTTTTATAATCGGTTCTAAATCTGTTTTGATTTGCATTTTTGTTTCTTGATCTTCGATGGTATTACTATTTGCTATAATTCTAAATCTTATAGCATCTGTTGGTATTAATATTTTATCTGCGTTACTACTATTTTTTATTGTTAATACTATTGTCACTATAAAAAGAAAAATAATTACCTTTTTCATGTTATCACCTATAACAATATTGGGTAATTATTAAATAATCTATTCATTAAATATAAAAAGATATCTTATTCTTCCAGTTAAATCAACTTCAAACTTGTATTTTTTTATTTTATTTTTAAACATTATCTTTTCTAATTCTTTATTTTGATTGTCTCCTATTTCAAACGCCATTAATCCTGGCTTATTTAATTTTTTTAAATGGTTATTTATTATCTTTTCATAGTAGTATAATCCGTTATTTTCTGCAAATAAAGCAATATGTGGTTCGTTATCTAAAACTTTTTTTTCAATATAACCATCCTTTGCAATATAAGGCGGATTAGAAATTATAATATCATAATTTTTATCTAATTCATCTATCATGTTTTTATTGATAAAATCTATCTTTACTTTATTTAACTTAGCATTTTCTTTAGCTAATTTTATAGCATCTTTGGATATATCTATAGCATCAATACTACAGTCTAAATGCTTTTTTAATGCTATTGAAATACATCCACTTCCAGTCCCTAAATCTACTATGTTTATTTTATTTTTAAAAATTTTTTTTGCATAATTTATAGTTTTTTCTACAAATAATTCAGTTTCAAATCTAGGTATTAATACTCTTTTATCAACTTTTATAATTGAATCTATAAATTCTACATTTCCTATTAAATATTGAACAGGATAACCATTATTTAATTTCTCAATTATTTCATTTAAAGTATTAGGATATTTATTTTTTAATAATTGCCAATCAATATCAGTAATATTTTTAGGTTTATTCAAAATTTTCTCCTGCTAGTTTTAATTTTAAATCTTCTGTTTGCAAAGCTTCTATAATAGGTTCTAAATCTCCATCCATAACTCTATCTAAACTCATAATAGAGAAATTTATTCGATGATCTGTTACTCTATTTTGTGGATAATTATATGTTCTTATTTTTTCTGAACGATCACCAGTTCCTATTTTGGATTTTCTTTCTTGACCTAATTCTGCTTCTTCTTTTTGGCGCATTTGGTCATTTATTTTTATTTTTAATAAATTCATCGCTCTATCTCTATTTTTTAATTGACTTCTTTCGGTTTGACATGTAACAACTACTCCTGTTGGAATATGTGTTAATCTTACTGCAGAATTTGATGTATTTACTGATTGTCCTCCAGCTCCACTTGAGTGATAAACATCCATTTTTATATCACTTTCTTTTATTTCTATATCTGCTGTTTCAACTTCTGGCATAACTAATACAGTAGCTGTTGAAGTGTGAACTCTTCCTTGAGTTTCTGTTACTGGAACTCTTTGAACTCTGTGTGATCCGCTTTCATATTTAAGTTTAGAATAAACATTATCTCCTTTTACCATAAATTCAATTTGAGAAAATCCACCACTAGTTCCTTCAATCTGATGAATAACTTCTATTTTCCAGTTATTTTTTTCTGCATAGTAACTATACATTCTAAATAAATCTCCAGCAAAAATATTAGCTTCGTCTCCACCTGCTGCTCCACGTATTTCCATTATTACATTTTTTCCGTCGTTTTTATCTTTTGGAACTAGCATAATCTCTAATTCACTATAAATTCTCTTTTCTTCTTTACTTAATGTTTCTATTTCACTTATTGCAATTTCTTTCAATTCTGGATCATTTTCCATTTCTTTGGCTTGTTCTAAATTGCTTTTTACCTTTTTATATTCTTCATACTTTTCAACAATTTCTTTTAATTCGCTTTCTTCTTTTGATAACTCTTTTAATTTATTAAAATTGTTAAGTGTTTCAGGGTTCGTTAATTCTATTTTTAATTCTTCATATTTTTTTTCTATTGCTTCTAATCTATTAAACATATTCTCCTCCTTAAAATTAGTTAATTAAAATGTAACTAAGCTATAAATTGGAGTCATCATCAGAATCAATTACTACTAAGTCAGCAAGATCATCTTCTTCAACATCTTCTGTTTCATCTTCATTATCATAAAAAATATCTTCTTCTTCAGTTTCTTCTTCTATTTCTTCTTCATCTGAAATTTCTTCTTCTTCGTCATCTTCTTCAATAACAACATCTAATTTGTGTCTTGTTTGTAAATCCCAATATCCATTTTCTAACATAATAAATTTTTTGTTAGTTGACATTAATTCAAAAAAATCTACTAAATGTTCTTCTAATATACTATCAGGCAATTTTAATAAATTACATACTTTTTTAAATATATCATTTAATTTCATTTTTTTACCAGATTCTTGTAACACTAATAATGCTATATCATCATATCCCATTAATTCAAGTTCATCTTTTGGTATTTCACTTAATTTCATTTTAGTTGTCCTCCCTACATTTTTTCTGGTGGTATTACACCAATTAAGTTTAACGCATTAATTATTGTTTGCCTTACTGCTTTTATTAATACTAAATTTTCATTAGTTTTTCTTTCATCATCAGATAATATTCTTACTTTTGAATAATATGCATGAAACATATTAGCTAATTCATAAACATAATTTGTAATAATATGTGGCATTTCTTTTAAAGCTGCACTTTTTACTATTTCAGGAAAAGCATATACTTTTTCTAACACATTATATGTTTCTTCATTATTTAATGTTTCAAATTTTTCTGGAATATTTTCTATATCTTTTTCTTTCAATATTGATGAAATTCTTGCGTAAGCATAACATACATAATAAACTGGATTTTCGTTTGATTTCTTTTTAGCAAGGTTTAAATCAAAATCCATTTGTGTATCTAAACTATATTTTGAAAAATAGTATCTTGCCGCATTAATTCCTATTTCATCAATTAAATCTTTTAACGTTACGGATTTTCCAGATCTTTTGCTCATTTTAACTATTGTATTATTTTCTACTAGCCTTACTAATTGAAGCAATTTTACTTCTAGTTTATCTGGGTCACTTCCTAGAGCTTTTATTCCGCTTTTTAATCTTGCTACATATCCATGATGGTCAGTTCCAAATATGTCAATCATCTTATCATATCCACGGTTGTATTTATCATAATGGTATGCTATATCTGGTACTAAGTATGTTAAAGATTTATCTTCTTTAATTAATACATGGTCTTTATCATCATATAATTTACTACATGAAAACCAAATTGCTCCATCTTTTTCATATGTATATCCATTTTTATCTAAAATATTTATTATATTTCTTAAATTATACTTTTTACTTATTTCTTTTTCACTCGTAAAAATATCGTAATTAATTCTGTATTCTTTTAAATCTTCAATTATTTTGTTTAGTAGTTTGTCTTTTCCTAATTCTTTATAATATTCAATGTCTTTATCTAGATACTTATCTTTGTAATTATCAAATATTTCCTTAGCTATTTCTTTTATTTCATTTCCATAGTAGCCACCTTCGGGCATTGGATAGTCTTTATTGCATAATTCAAAATATCTTGATTTTATCGATTCACCTAAATTATTTATTTGATTACCTGCATCATTTATGTAATATTCTTCTGTTACATCATATCCACAAAAACGCATTATTCTAGCTAAAGAATCTCCATAAGCTCCTCCTCTTGCATTACCTAAATGTAGTATTCCGGTTGGATTAGCACTTACAAATTCAATATTAATTTTTTTATTTTTTCCAATATTGTCTCTTCCATAATTTTCTTTTTCGTTCAATACTTTTTTTAAATTATCTATTAAATAACTCTTATCTACAAAAAAATTAATAAATCCTGGATTCTTTACTTCTATTTTATTAATTTGTTCACAATCAATATTTTCTTTTATTAATGCTGCTATTTCCATTGGATTTTTATTCAAATCTTTTACTAGCTTTAAAGCAATATTGGTTGAATAATCGCCGTTTTCTTTTAATTTTGGGATATTTATTTCTATTTTATCTTCACCATCTAATCCCAATTTTGTTAATGCTTTTTTTATAACATTAATTATTAATTCTTTCATTTGTATTCCTCTTTCAACTTTATCTTTATTTTTTTTACTTCCTTATCAAATGTATAAAATATTTCTATAATATCTTTTTTTATATTCATTTTACAATCCAGATCAAACTCATAATTTTTTATACTAGGAATATTTAAATTACATAAATTATTATTAAAATCTATTGTCATTTCATAATCATTACATTTTCTTATATATAATTTATTTTTTATATCTATTTTGTTAATTGCTTCTTCTTCATTGACTATTAAATAATTTTGTTTTTCATATTCACATTTGCAATCATTTATTTCTATTTCCAATTCATTATTCGTGTATAATTTCCAATCTATAATTATTGTCAATTAATCACCCCGCTTTTTTTTCTTTCACATTATAGCATACTATATTAATTTTTGCACTTATATTTTTTATTTTTTTTTACATAATAAATTTTAGGTGATATAAATTGAGAAAGTTGCGTTTTTTATTTAAATTTATGCTCTTTGGATTTATATCTTTTATAGTAATTATTATAGGTCTTTATACCTATGCATATTTAAGTCCGAAACTTGATTTAAAAACAAGTGGTAGTCTTTATTTATATGATAATGAAGGTAATTTAGTTTATCAAGGATCAAGAAGCAATGAATGGGTTAATATTAAAGATATTAGTGACTATTTAATTAATGCAACAATAGCAATTGAAGATAAAAACTTTTATAAACATAATGGATTTGATTATTTGAGAATAGCTAAAGCAATGTATTTAAATATTAAAAATGGTGCAATAGTTCAAGGTGCTTCAACTATTTCACAACAATATATAAAAAATCTATATTTAGATTTTGGAAAAACGTGGGATAGAAAAATTGAAGAAGCTTTTTTAACCTTAGAATTGGAAGTTCATTATGAAAAAGATGAGATTTTGGAAGGTTATCTTAATACTATTAATTATGGTCAAGGTAATTTAGGGATAGTTAATGCTGCATCTTATTATTTTAATAAAAAACCAAGTGAACTAACATTAGAGGAATCAATAATGCTTGCTGGTATATCTAAAAATCCCTCTAAATATAATCCTGTTTCAAATTATGATGAATGTATTAAAAGAGCTAAGGTTGTAGCGGATGCAATGCTTAAAAATGATTATATAGATACTGATACTTATAATAATTTATTTAAAAATAAAATTGAAATTTATGGGCAAAATAAAACAAATAATTTACAAATGCTTATGTATTACCAAGATGCTGTGTTAGATGAATTATCAAATATTAAAGAAATTCCATCTTCGTTAATTGATTATGGAGGTTTAAAAATATATACTACACTTGATATGGATATGCAAACTAATTTAGAAAAAAATATTTTAGAAAATAAAGTTGATGATGAAATCCAAATTGCTAGTGTTGTTGTAAATCCTAATACTGGTGCAATTAGAGCTTTAACTGGTGGTATGAATTATGTAACTAGTCAATATAATCGTGCTATTTCAAGTAAAAGACAAGTTGGATCAACTATGAAACCTTTTTTATACTATGCTGCGCTTGAAAACAATATGACTATGTCATCAACATTTTCAAGCGAGCCAACTACTTTTAATTTATCAAACGGAAAAACTTATAGTCCTTCCAATGCTAGTGATATTTATGCTAATAAAGAAATTACTATGGCTGCGGCTTTAGCTCTTTCAGATAATATTTATGCTGTTAAAACCAATTTGTTTTTAGGTGTTGACAAAATGATTTCTGTTGCTAATAAAGCAGGCATAAAAGAAAAATTAAATGAAGTTGCATCTTTACCACTTGGAACTAGTGAAATTAACCTTATAGATTTTGCTACCGGTTATACAGCTTTTGCTTCTGGTGGCTATAAAAAAGATTTATATTTTATTGAAAAAATTGAAGATTTAGATGGGAATGTATTATATGAACATAAAAATAAGAATACTTTGGTTTTAAATCCTAATTATACTTATATTTTAAATGAAATGATGACATCTACTTCAAATGATGCTTTCGTAGATTATACTACTCCTACTGCATTAACAATATCTTCTAAATTATCAAATAAATATGCTATTAAAACCGGATCAACAAATACAGACTTTTGGATTGTTGGATATAATAAAGATTCCTTAGTTATGACTTGGATGGGATATGATGATAATAAAACTGTTAATTCAAATGTAAGAACTAAATCAAAAAATATTTGGGCTCAAACTATAGAGTATAGCCTAAAAGATATTGAAACTGAATGGTATGAAACGCCTAAAAATGTTGTTGCTATACCACTAGATGCTATTACCGGAAAATCTACAAATAATTCTGATAAAGCTGTTTTATATTATTATGTTAAAGGATCAGAACCAAATGTTAGTATAGAGCAATATGTAAATAAAGAAGAAGCTAGTGATAATTAAATCATTAGCTTCTTATATTTTGTCTTTATTTATTTTAATATTTATATGATATTCTGTTGGTAAATTTATTTCTTCTATTGTAACTTTATCACTATCAAAATTTAGACCTCGTATAGTTTTTATTACTTGATCTAGGTAATCATTATTCATTACTTTTTCACTTAAGTTAGTTGGTATTATAAAATCATCTAACATTTCTATATTATCTACTTGATTTAATAAATCAGTTGGCGTTTGTTCCAAAGATTTATTTTGTGGTAAATCAAAGCTCGGAACACTTTCATCAATACTTAAATTTGCTGCTTGACTTTCTAAATTATTGAAAAATCTATTTGTCATTTTTTCAGGACTTTCATATAAATTATTATTTTGCATAGGAACCTCATTATTACTTGTATTTACTGGATTTGGTTGAGTAAACGTGTTGATATCTACTGCGTTATTAACAATATTTTCAATATTAGGATTATTATTTATTACTGGTATATCTCCAGAATCTTCATTATTACTCGGTTCTACTACTTTTTTTATTTCATCTTCTAGTTGTTTAACCGTTAATCTTTCAGTTATTATTTTGTTTAAAAGGACTTTTTGCATATCTTTACTTTTCACTTTTAGTAAAGATCTTGCATGTCTTTCTGATATTTTTTCTTGAATAACTGCTTGTTGAACTGATTCATCTAAAGTTAATAATCTTAATTTGTTTGAAATATTTGATTGAGATAATCCCATTTTTTTGGCTAACTCTTCTTGAGTCATAAAACCTTTTTCTAATAATGCTTGATATGACTTTGCTTCTTCTATTGCTGTTAAATTCTTTCTTTGAACATTTTCAACTATTGCTACTTGTGCACTATCAATATCACTTAAGTTAGATATAATTGCGGGCACAGAAACTAATCCAGCCATTCTTGCTGCTTTGTATCTTCTTTCTCCAGCTATAATTTCGTATTTATCGTTTTTTCTTCTTAAAACTAATGGTTGTATTATTCCATGTTGTTTTATTGATGAAGCTAAATCATTTAATGCAGTATCATCAAATGCTAATCTTGGTTGGAAACGATTAGGAATTATATCTTCAATTGGAACTTGTAAAATTTTATCTTCCATTTCTGTATTGTTCACTTAAATCAACCCTTATTCTCTTTAATTTTATCCTATTTATCCTTTTTTTGCAATGGCTTTTTTATAATTTTTTCGTAAGGTCTTACATCTTTAATATTGGTTTTATCTTTTTTTTGAATTACTATTAAGCTTCTATTGCTATTATCTATTGGAAGTGCAAATTCTTTGTTTTCTATTAACTTACATTTTAAAACATCAATGGCATATAAACTATTATTTAATTCTTCTTTTACATTTCCTTTCATTGCTATAAAATATTTTTTCTCTTTAACTAATGGTATAGCTAATTCAAGTAATACTGTTAAATTTGTTACTGCTCTAGCTGTTACTACGTCAATAGAATTTAAAAAATCCTTCGTTATATTTTCTAGTCTATTGTTGATAACTTCTAAATTATCAACATTTATTTTATTCTTTAATGCTTCTAAAAATTTTGTCTTTTTATTATTAGAATCTACTAAATATACGTGTAAATTTGGAAAAAATATTTTTAATACCATCCCAGGAAAACCAGCACCAGATCCTATATCTAATAGTGTATTTTCTTTTGTTAAATCTATTACTTTTATTAATGTTAAACTATCATAAAAATGTTTTAAATAAATCTCTTCTTTTGTTTTTATGGCTGTTAAGTTTGTATGTTTATTATACTCCATTAAAAAATCACAATATATTTCTAATTTATCTAGTTGTTCCTTGGTTAAATTTATTCCTAATTTTATTACTTCTTTTTTAAATTCATCTATATTCATTTGTTATATTCCTTTTTTAAATATACAGTTAATACTGATATATCTACCGGATTTACTCCACTAATTCTTGTTGCTTGAGCAATTGTTTTTGGTTTTATTTTTTCTAACTTTTGTCTTGCTTCAGTTGCTAAATTCGTAATCTTTTTATAATCAATATCGTCTGGTATTTCTTTTTCTTCTAATTTTATTAATTTTTCTACTTCTTTATATGCCTTTTTTATATAACCTTCATATTTAACACTTATTTCTACTTGTTCTTTTACTTCATCATCATAATTAATTTTTATAAAATTTTCTAAAAATTTTAAGTTTATTTCAGGTCTTTTAAGTAATTCATAATATGTTAAATTGCTATTAGGTATTTGAATGTTGTTTTCCATAAAAATTATTTTAATATCTTCATTTATTTTTAAATGATTTTCTTTCAAATATTCTGTTAATTCCTTAATTTTTTTCTTTTTTTCTTGTAATTTATCATATTGTTTTTCTGATATTGTTCCAATTTTAAATGCATAATCTCTAAGACGTAAATCTGCATTATCATGTCTTAATATAAGGCGAAATTCTGCACGTGATGTAAGCATTCTATAAGGTTCAATAGTTCCTTTGGTTACTAAATCATCTATTAAAACTCCAATATATGCATCACTTCTTTTTAAAATTAATGGATCTTTATTATCTAATTTTAATGATGCATTAATGCCTGCTATAATACCTTGACCTGCTGCTTCTTCATAACCAGATGTTCCATTTATTTGACCAGCTGTAAATAAATTTTTTATTATTTTATTTTCTAATGTTGGTTTTATTTGTAGTGGATCTATAGCATCATATTCAATTGCATATGCATATTTAGTTATTATTGCATTTTCTAATCCTTTTAAACTATGAACCATTTGTTCTTGAATATCCCTTGGCATACTTGTTGAAAAACCTTGTAAATACCAATCGTCATAATATAAACTTTCAGGTTCCAAAAATAGTTGATGACGTTCTTTATCTGCAAATCTCACTATTTTATCTTCTATAGAAGGACAATAACGTGGCCCAATTCCAGTTGCATATCCCCCATACATAGCTGATTTATTTAAATTGTCCCTTATTATTTTATGTGTCAATTCATTAGTATATAAAAGGTAACATGATTGTTGATTATCTACATCATAACATGGTTTATAATCAAAACTAAATGTCCAAGGTGTTTCATCTCCTTTTTCTTCTTGCATAACAGAAAAGTTTATAGAATCTTTTTTTATACGTTGTGGTGTTCCAGTTTTAAGTCTAATTATTTTTAATCCATACTCTTTTAATTTGTCAGATAAATGATTGCTTCTAGCTTCGCCATGTGGACCTCCAGGAGTATTTTCGCTTCCAATTAGTATATTTCCTTTTAGGTATGTTCCTGTAGTTAAAATTACCATTTTTCCATAAATTTTTTCATTGTTAGAAGTTATAATTCCTTTTACAGTATTATCTTCAATAATTAAGTCTTCAACCATTGCTTCTTTTATTTCTAAATTATCCATTTTTTCTAAATACTCTTGCATATTTTTAGGATAAGTAATTTTATCTGCTTGTGCTCTTAGAGATCTTACTGCTGGACCTTTTGAATTATTTAACATCTTTATTTGGATTTGTGAAATGTCTGCAATATGTCCCATCAGACCACCTAGGGCATCAACTTCACGAACTATTATCCCCTTTGCTGTTCCACCAATAGATGGATTGCAAGGCATATCACCTATATTTTTTATATTTCCAGTTATTAATAAAGTTTTTTTCCCCATTTTTGCTGAAATATGACATGCTTCAATACCAGCATGTCCACCACCAACTACAATTACATCATACATAAAATCACCTACTTTCCTAAACAAAATTTACTAAATATATTGTCAACTAGTTCTCCTTCGTAAGAATCACCTATTAATTCTCCTAAATATTCCCAAGCTGATTTTAAATCTATTTCTATCATGTCAATTGGCATTTTATCTTGCATACTTTTATATGCATTTTCAAGAGATTTACTTGCTTTATTTATTAAATCTATTTGTCTTACATTTGATAAATAGCACATATCTTTATTAATTATTTCATCTAATTTTAATTTATTTTTAATTGCTTCTTTTAATTTTTCTAAACCATTTTCTTCAATTGTATTTCCCCAAATTATTTCCCGGGAAATATTTCCCGGAATTTCAATTTTAGTTTCTAAATCTGATTTATTTATAAAAATAATTATTTTTTTTGAATCGTATTTTTCAATTAAATCCAGGTCTTCTTGGGCTAATTTTTCATTATTATTTGCAACAAATAATACAATATCAGCACTATCTGCTGAACGTTTACTTCTATCAACCCCTATCTTTTCTACTAAGTCATCAGTTTCTCTAATACCAGCAGTATCTATAAAATTTATTGCTACTCCATTTAGTGTTATTGAACCTTCTACTATGTCTCTAGTTGTTCCAGGAATATTTGTAACTATCGCTTTTTCTTCATCTATTAAACTATTTAATATACTACTTTTACCGACATTTGGTCTTCCTATAATTGCAATATTTACTCCTTCTTTTATTAATCTTCCATTTCTAGCACCATCAACTATTTTTTTTAAATCATTGTTTATTTCCGTTAAATATTTATCAATTAATTCGTGCGTAACTTGAACTTCATCTTGATATTCTGGATAATCTATATTTACTTCAATGTTTGCAAGAATTTGAACTATTTTTTCACGAATTTTTTTTATTCTTTTTGTTAATATTCCATCAACATTATTTATAGCAAGCCTTCTAGATGCATCGGTCTTTGCTATAATTAAATCATTTACTGATTCTGCTTGTAAAAGGTTAATTCTACCATTTAAATATGCTCTTTTAGTAAATTCTCCAGGTTCTGCTAATCTACATCCATTAGCAAGTAATATTTCAATTACTTTTTTAGTTGTTGATTCTCCTCCATGACAGTTTATTTCCACTATATCCTCGGTTGTATAAGTCTTTGGCCCTTTCATAACAGTTACTAATACTTCATCTATTTTTTCGTCATTTTCAATGATATGTCCATAGTGGATTGTATGACTTTTTTTGTTTAATAAATTTCCATCAAAAATTTTATTAACTATGTCAATTGCTTCACTGCCAGTTACTCTAACTATCGATATAGCTCCTATGCCTAAAGATGTAGAAATAGCACATATAGTATCATTCATAAAAAAATACTTCCTTTCAACGGAAGTATTATAGCATAAACTATGAAATTCTAAAAGGATTACTTTTTTTCGTATATTTATAGTAAATAATATTAAAAATAAATTTAAGTTTTCCCTATTCTGGTTTTATTACTACATGACGATTTGGTTCTTCGCCTTCACTTTCAGTTTTAACACCTTTAAAATTTGTTAATATGTTATGAACTATTCTTCTTTCATAAGATGTCATATTATCTAATGATATCGCTACTTTTGTTTTAACTACTTCTTTTGCACTTTGTTTAGCTAATCTTTCAATATTTTTTTGAATTTTATCTTTGTAATTTGATACATCTAAATTAATTTTATAATAAATTCCTGTTTCATTTAATATTTTTTGTTTAGCTAAAGTTTCTAGTGCTTTTAATGTTCTTCCTTCTTTTCCTATAATTATTGGGTTATTATTTGTATACATTTTTATTGTGGTTCTTTCATCTTTTGTAACTATTTCAAAAGAAATTTCTAATCCCATATTTTCTACAATTTCTTTTATAAAATTTTTAATTGTGTTATTTATATCCTCTTTTTTATATGCTGTTATCTCAATTAAATTTCCTTGAAATAATTTTCCTTTTTTTTCTTTTGTAGTCCATAATATTTCTTCTTTTTTTAAATCATTTTCTTCTAATAATTCATTTAATAATGTATCAATATCTTTTCCTTCTTTAACTATTTTTTCCATACTTCATACCTTCTTTTTTCATTAATTTTTCTTTAATTTTTTCCCTTTTCTTTTCTTCTTTCTTTTTTTTAGGTTTATTAGTTAATGAACGATTGTTAAACATATTAATAACTATATTTTGAATTGCTATAAATGCATAAGTTACTATCCAATAAAATGCCAATGCCGTTGGTAAAGTTAAAGATGCATATACTATTATAACCAACATTACATACAACATTGTTTTCATTTGTTTTCCTGCTTCTGGTGTTGTTTGTGGTGTTTGATTCATTGTTTGTTTAAATGAGAAATATGTTGATATACCTATTAAAATTAATAAAATTAAATATAAATAGTTTCCATTTTGCATTCCTACTAAAGGCGTCATACCTAGATCAAAACTAAATAATGTTTCTTCATATATTGCAGGAGTTCTATATATAGCTTGTAAAAAAGCAAAGAATAATGGAAGTTGAATAAAAGCCATTAAACAACCAAGTATTGGATTTACTTTATATTTTTTATATATAAGCATTGTTTCTTGACTTTTTGCCATTAATGATTCATTGTCAGTTTTATTTCTATATTTTCTTTCTATTTTTTCTATTTCTGGTTGAGCCTTACGCATATTTGCTGTTTGACTAGAACTTTTTATTGTAAATGGTAATAATATTAATCTTATTGCTAAACCTATTAAAATTAAAGATATACCTAAATTACCAACTACGTTTCCTAACTTTAATATTAAATATGCTAATGGTTTTACAAATGCCCATTCCCATAATCCAGAACTTTTAGTTGCTGATAAATTATAATCACTACAACTTGGTAAATCTTCAAAATCATATTTTAATTGATCTTTATATTTTTCATAAGTTTTATATAATTCACTATCTTTTTCTGGCAAACAAATGATATCTTTTTGTAACACTTGCCCCGTTACTTCAAATTTAACTATATTTTTATCTTCATCCTTAATATAATTAGATGATCCACAACCACTAGTTAGTAATATTACTATTAATAATGCAAAAACTTTAAACTTGGTTTTCATTATATTCCTTTCTATAAACACTTTTTTAAATCTTCTTCTATTTCATTAAAAGATGCAGTGTTTATCCCCCTTTTAATCATTATAATATAATTAGTGAAATTTTGAAATAAAAATCGGTTTTTATCTATTATATTTCTAACTTGTCTTTTTATTTTATTTCTTTCAACTGCATTACCAACTTTTTTTCCAATTGCTATTCCAAAATTTGGTTTTTCAAATTTTTTACTTAAACTAAATATAATTATATATTTTCCACTTTTCTTTTTGCCATTATTAATTATGTTTGTAAAATCTTCATGTTTTTTTATCATTTCATATCTTTTCATTTTATCCTCTTAGTAAAAAAACCACATAAAGTGGTCTTTTTATTTACATAAAACTTTGCGTCCCTTTTTGCGACGACTACTTAAAATTTTAGAATCTTTTCTTGCAAAAAATCCATGTTTCTTTGCTTGTTTTCTTTTATTTGGTTGATAAGTTCTTTTCATACTTTTTTCTCCTTCTCTTTGGCTTTCATTATTATAATATTATATTTATATTTTAGTCAAGAAAAATATTTTGATTTTTTTTTTTTTATATCTAAATAATGTATTTTTATTTAAAGTTATCCACATATTTTGTTGATTGTTGATAATTTGTTAATAACTTCGTAATTTTATCCACATAATTAACAACAAGTTACCAACATGTATGTTGATAAAAAGTTGATATGTTATCTTTGTTATTTTTATTTTGTTGATATTGTTGGTAATGTCTTTTTTTGTCGATTTTTGGCACTTTTTTTGTTTATAATTTTGGGGATAATTTTTTTTGATAACTTTTCTCTTTTATTTTTTTTTAAAATGGTTTAAAATGTTCTTATGGAAATATTGTAAGTGGGGTGAGGTTTTGAAAACGGATGAAATTTTTTCTAAATTTTTAAGTGATATTCAATCTCAAGTTAGTCAAAATGCATATACAATTTGGTTTTCAAAACTTGAACTTTTATCAATAGTTAACAATGTGGTAACTATTAAAGTTCCAATGGAAATCCACAAGCAAATGTTAAGTGAAACTTATAATGATATAATAGATGCTTCTTTTTTTTCTTTAACTGGTATTAATTATACATTTAAATATATTACTGAAGACGAAGTAGAAACATTTACTCAACCAACAATTGAAGAAGAAAAAATTTACCATGAAATAGCATGGAATACTAATTTAAATCCTAAATTTACTTTTGATAATTTTATTGTCGGAAATTCAAATAGACTTGCTTTTGTTGCTGCTAGAGCTGTTGCTGAAGCTCCTGGAACTATTCATAATCCCTTATTTATATATGGAAGAAGTGGACTTGGAAAAACACATTTAATGCAAGCAATAGGAAATTATATATGCGATCATAGTGATAAAAAAGTATTATATACAACAAGTAATGAATTTATGACTGAATTTACTGGAATTGCTACAATTGATAAAGGCAGTAGCAATTTAAATTATGCGAATGAGTTTAAAAATAAGTATCGAAATGTTGATGTGTTAATAATTGATGATATACAATTTCTTGTAGGAGCAGAAAGGACACAACAAGAATTCTTTCACACGTTTAATGCATTACATCAAGCTAATAAACAGATAATTATAAGTAGTGATAAAAGTCCAGACGATTTAAAAAAAATAGAAGAGCGTCTTAGAAGTAGATTTATGTGGGGATTACCTGTTGATATTTATCCACCAGATTTTAACTTAAGATGTGAAATAATTAGAGCAAAAGTAAAAAATACTAGTATTGAAAATAAATTAACTGATGATGCAATAGATTATATTGCTAATTCTTGTGTAAATGATGTTAGACATATTGAAGGAACTATCAATAGATTACTTGCTTATTCAGCAATGATGGTTCCTGATAAAATAACTTTAGATTTTGCAAATGAAGCTTTAAAAGATTATGTTACTACCAACATATTTATCAACAATTCAATTGCTTCAATACAAAATGCTGTTGCTGAATATTTTAAAATTTCTGTTGATGATTTAAAAAGTAAAAGAAGAACAAATAGTGTAGTCAAGCCAAGGCATATTGCAATGTATTTATGTCGTGAAGAAACTGATGAAAATTTAGCGAAAATAGGGTTAGAATTTGGTGGTAGAGATCATTCAACAGTTTCCACTGCAATAGATAAAGTTAAGGAAGAGTTAGAAAAAAATGATAACTTGAATAATATGTTGAAAGAAATTAAAACAAAGTTACAATAATGTTGATAATTAATTCTAAATATTATAAGAAAAACCGACAAATTGTGTGTTATAATTTAGTTATCAACATTAATAACATTATTAATATAAAAAATAAATTAAATATATAAAGAAGGAGAGATAAAAAATGAAATGGACTATTGAAAAAAATGTTATATTAGATGCTTTAAACAATGTTACTAAAGCATTATCACAAAGAACTACAATTCCTGTTTTAAATGGGATTGTATTTGATATAAATGAAAAAGGTATCGAATTGTTAGCAAGTGATTCTGAATTAACAATTAAAGTTTTTATAGATGAAAAAGATATTAAACATATTGAAGGTAAGGGAAGAATTATTATTCAAAGTAAATATTTTGTTGATATGATAAGGAAAATGCCTTCAGACGTAATTGATTTTGAAATAGAAGATAACTTAAAAATTAAAATTTCTACACCTAATAATCAGTATAGATTAAATTGTTATAACCCTAATGATTATCCAAATATTAATATTGATAAAAGTGAAGATGCAATAATTATTTCTGCAGAAAAATTAAGAGAAATTATTGCTCAAACATCTTATGCATTATCAACACAAGAAGTTAGACCACTTTTAACTGGTATAAATATTAAAATAAATGGAGATTTATTGGAATGTATTGCAACTGATTCATATAGATTATCTAAAAAAAATATAAAATTATCTTCACCAGTAAATAAAATGATTAATATTGTCATACCTGGAAGAAGTATAACTGAATTAGAAAAGATTATAAATGATGATGATGTAGAAATTCATGTATTTAGTAACAAAATATTATTTATTTATAAAAATATTTATGTTCAAAGTAATTTACTAAGTGGAACTTATCCAGAAACATCTCATTTTATTCCAAATGATTTTGCTTATATGATTAATTTAAATTTAAAAGAATTTTATGATGCTGTTGATAGAGCTGCTTTACTTGCTCAAAATAAAGATAAAAATATAATAAAAATGCATATTGAAGATAAAGATATGATTATTACATCAACTTCAAATGAATTAGGTAATGCAGAAGAAAAACTAAAAATAGATTGTAATAATAAAGAAAAGATTGAAATATCATTTAGTTCAAAATATATGATGGATGCTTTAAAAGTAATAAAAGAAGAAAATATATTTTTATTAATTAATACTGATGATAAGCCAATATTAGTTAAACCTGTAACTGATGAATCATTAACTGAATTAATATTACCTATAAAAACTTATTAGTAAGAATAATTTTTATGAATTGTTCTTTTTTTTTCGACAAAAATTTATAATTAATTAATTTATAATATGCCTTTATCAGGGAGGATTGTATGAATTATATAATAAAAAATGACACTTTATATTTAAGGGTAAATAATGAAAGTATTTATGTAAAGGAAATTAATAATGAAATGATTTTAAATGAAAATATAATAAAAGTGTTAAATAATAGTTGTATTTATTATGGATCATCTTTAAAGGGACGAATTTTAGGTGCAAAATCTTTAATTAAAAGTAAATATAAATTACCATTAATAATAAGTGAAAAAAATAATTTATTTTTTATTAATATTAAAGATAAAAATGGTTATGAGTATTGGCTTAATTTCCAGTATATAAAAGATTATATATATGTTGATAACTTGTTGAAAATATTTTTTGTATCTGATAAATCATTATTAATTAATTGCTCTTGGACTATATTTAATAATCAAATGTTAAAATGTAGTAGGTTGTATGTAGTTTATTCAATGAGATAATTAAAAATTTGCTTTAAAATAGCATTTTTTTGTGTTATAATTATTGTGTGTATAGGTATACCATAATACCTTTAATTTTAAGTAGTGGCCATTAAAGGGGGTAAATTATGAAAATTGATTCAATTAATTTGGTTAATTTTAGAAATTATGAATTATTACATATTAAATTTTCTAAATTTTTGAATATTATCTATGGAAAAAATGGAATGGGTAAGACTAATTTAATTGAAGCTATATATTTACTTTCTTTAACTAAGTCTTTTAGAATTAGTAATGATAAATCATTAATTAAAAAAGGGTGTTTAAAAAGCAAGGTTCGAGGTGAAATTATAAAAAATGATGATTTATCAAGTTATGAAGTTATTATTGGTGATGATGGAAAAAATGTATTAATTGATAATAATAAAGTGGATAAAATAAGTGATTATGTTTCTAAAATTAATATTATTTTATTTAGTCCATTTGATACTCGGTTAATTGATGAATCTCCAAGTGAAAGAAGAAAAATGATTAATATAGAAATTAGTCAACTTTATAAAGAATATTTAATAATTTTAGCTAATTATCAGAAAATATTAAAACAAAGAAATTTTTATTTAAGATCATTATATTTAAATGCTAATAAAGATACCCAATATTTAGATATTTTAACAAGAAAATTAATAGAATATGGATTATTGATTTATAAATATCGAAGTAATTTTTGTGAAAATATAAATAAGTATATTGGTGAAATTTATAATAAAATTTTTAAAAATGGGAACTTAAAAGTTAAATACATATCTAATTATAAGAATAAAACTAATGAACAATTATTAAAAAGTTATCAAAATAATTATAAAAAAGAAATGGAAATAGGTAAAACTTTATTAGGTGTTCATCATGACGATATAGCTTTTATTTTAGATGATAATAATTTAAAAGATTGGGGTAGTGAAGGTCAAAGAAAAAATGCTATAATTTCTTTTAAATTAGCTGAAATTAATCTTGTTTATGAAGTAAAAAATAATTATCCAATACTTATTTTAGATGATTTATTTAGTGAATTAGATAAAGAAAAAATAACTAATATATTAAGGATTTTAGATAATAATGTTCAAACATTTATAACTACTACTGAGGTTAGTAAAATAGATAAAAAAATAAAGGAAAAAGCCAAAATATTTAAGGTAGATAATGGTAATATTAAGGAGGATACAAATGAATAAAGAAACACATTATACTGATTCTGATATTCAAGTTTTGGAAGGTTTGGAAGCAGTAAGAAAAAGACCTGGAATGTATATAGGAAGTACTGGTGAAAGAGGATTACATCATTTAGTATGGGAAATTGTTGATAATGCAGTTGATGAAGCTTTAGCTGGTTTTTGTGATGATATTGAAGTAATTATAGATAAAGGAGATATTATTGAAATTCGCGACGATGGTCGTGGTATTCCAACAGGTATAAATAGTAAAACTGGCTTATCAACAGTAGAAACAATATTTACTGTTTTACATGCTGGAGGTAAATTTGGTGGTGAAGGTTACAAAGTAAGTGGTGGTCTTCATGGTGTTGGTGCATCTGTAGTAAACGCTTTATCAACTTGGTTAGAAGTTAGAATTTATCGTGATGGTAAAGTTTATTATCAACGTTTTGAAAATGGAGGACATCCTTGTGAAGCATTAAAAGTAATTGATGAATGTGATATTAATAGAACTGGTAGCACTGTTAGATTTAAACCTGATGAAGAAATATTTAAGGAAACTACTACATTTAATTATGATATTTTATACAAAAGATTGCAAGAAATTGCCTTTTTAAACAAAGGTTTAAGAATTAATTTGTATGACCATCGGTTAGAAGAAAAACACGATTCTTTTCTTTATAACGGAGGAATTATAGAATATGTTCAAATGCTTAATAAAAATAAAACAGTTTTACATGATGATATTATATATTTAAGTGGAACTGAGGATAATATATTTTTTGAAGTAGCTTTTCAATATAATGATGGGTATAACTCAAATATTTATTCTTTTACTAATAACATTAATACTTATGAGGGTGGAACACATGAAGATGGTGTTAAACTTGCATTAACGAGAGTAATTAATAATTATGGTAAAAATGCTAAAATATTTAAAGATAAAGATGAATCTTTATCTGGTGATGATGTTCGTGAAGGTTTAGCTATGATAATTTCTTGTAAACATCCAGATCCTCAATTTGAAGGACAAACTAAAACCAAATTAGGAAATAGCGAAGTTAAAAAAATAGCTAGCGATATCTTTAGTAGTGGTTTTGAACGTTATTTGATGGAAAATCCAAATGTAGCTAAAATTATTATTGAAAAAGCTATGAGTGCTTCAAGAGCTAGAATTGCTGCTAAAAAAGCTAGAGAATTAGTTCGTCGAAAAGGTGATTTGGAAATTACAGCTTTTTATGGAAAATTAACTGATTGTAAGAGTAAAAATCCGGAAGATTCAGAAATTTTCTTAGTCGAAGGGGATTCAGCTGGTGGATCTGCTAAAAAAGGAAGAGATTATATGACTCAAGCTATTCTTCCTTTAAGAGGTAAAATATTAAATGTAGAAAAAGCACGGTTAGATAGAGCTTTAGGTAATGAAGAAATTAAAACTATAATTACTGCTTTTGGAACTGGTATTGGTGATGAATTTGATTTAAATAAGTTAAGATATCATAAAATCATTATTATGACCGATGCTGATGTAGATGGTTCTCATATTAGAGTATTGCTTTTAACATTATTTTATAGATTTTTTAGACCTATTGTTGAAGCAGGTCACGTTTATGCTGCTCAGCCACCACTTTTTAAAATTACTCATGGTAAAACAATAAAATATGTTTTAGATGAAAGAGAAAAAGATGAGTATTTAGCAAGTTTGCCAACTAATGTAAAGCCAGAAATTGCTCGCAATAAAGGGCTAGGAGAAATGAATCCTGAGGAATTAAGAGATACTACTATGGCAAAAGAAACAAGAATTTTAAAACAAATTACTGTTGATGATTTACAAGCTGCTGATGCTGCATTTGAAAAATTGATGGGTGAAGCTGTGGAACCAAGAAGAGAGTTCATCGAACAAAGAGCTGGTTTAGCAACATTAGATTTATAGGGAGGTTATAATGGATAAAATTATTCAGAATAATATAGTTGATGAGATAGAAAAGTCATTTATAGATTATTCTATGAGTGTAATTGTTTCTCGTGCAATTCCGGATTTAAGGGATGGTTTGAAACCTGTTCATAGAAGAATATTATATTCAATGTTTGAATCTGGTTATTTACCAAGTGCTCAATATAAAAAATGTGCTAGAGTTGTTGGGGATGTAATGGGAAAATATCATCCTCATGGCGATAGTTCAATTTATGAAGCTTTGGTTAGAATGGCCCAAGATTTTAGTTACAGATATATGTTAATAGATGGCCATGGAAACTTTGGTAATATGGATGGCGATGGTGCTGCTGCATATCGTTATACTGAATCTAGATTAGCTAAGATTTCCTTAGAATTATTAAGAGATATTAACAAAAATACAGTAAATTTTGTTCCTAATTTTGATGAATCTTTAGAAGAACCAGAAGTATTACCTAGTAGATTTCCTAATATTTTAGTAAATGGAACTATGGGTATAGCAGTTGGTATGGCAACTAATATTCCTCCTCATAATTTAGGAGAAGTAATTGATGGATGTGTTGCTTATATTGATAATCCTGATATTGATACTGATGGTTTAATGCAATATATTAAGGGTCCTGATTTTCCTACCGGTGCTTTAATTTTAGGAAATTCTGGAATAAAAAAGGCTTATGAAACTGGAAAAGGTTCAATTACTATTAGATGTAAAGCAGAAATAGAAGAAGAAGGTAGCAAACATAGAATTGTTATTACGGAAATACCTTATGGGTTAAATACTTTAGAGTTAAAAAAACGTATTGGTGAATTAGTTAGAGATAAAATATTGGATGGAATTTCTGATTATCATGAAGAAACAAATTTAGAAAATGGAATTAAAATTGTAATTACGTTAAAAAAAGATGCCAATGGCAGTGTTGTTTTAAATAATTTATATAAACATACTCAATTGCAAACTAGTTATGGTATTAATTTATTAATGATTGATAATGGTGTTCCAAAAACTCTAGGTTTAAAAAGTATTATTTCTAAGTATATTGATTTTCAAAGGGAAGTAATTATAAGAAGAACACAATTTGAACTTGATAAAGCAGAAAAAAGAGTTCATATCTTAGAAGGTTATAAAATAGCCTTAGATAATATTGATGAAGTAATTAAAATTATTAAAGAATCAAAAGCTGATGCAGATGCAAAAACTAAATTGATGAGCAGATTTGGATTAAGTGAAGTTCAAACAGATAATATCTTAGAGTTAAAATTACGTCGTTTGACTGGCTTAGAACGCGAAAAGATAGAAGAAGAGTTAAATGCTTTACATATAGAAATTGATCGCTTACGTGGCATTTTAGCTGATAATAATAAGGTATTAAATATAATCAAAGAAGAAATGTTAGAAATTAAACAAAAATTTAGTGATGAACGTAGAACTAAAATTGATATGACTGCTGTTGATTATATTGAAGATGAATCTTTAATTCCAGAAGAAAATGTTTTAGTTGTATTAACACACAATGGATATATAAAAAGAACTACTTCTGATACTTTTAAAGCTCAAAATAGAGGTGGTGTAGGTATAAAGGGTATGGCAACAAATGATGAAGATTTTGTTGAACATATGATTAATTTATCAACACATGATTTTGTATTATTCTTTACCAATAAAGGAAAAGTATATAGATTAAAAGGATATGAAATTCCTGAATATAGTAGACAATCTAAAGGATTGCCAATAGTAAATCTTTTACAAATTGAAAAAGAAGAAAAAGTAAATGCAGTTGTGTCAATTAATAAAGAAGAAAATTATAAATATTTATTGTTTGCAACTAAACAAGGCATTGTTAAAAGGACATTAATATCTGAATTTGAAAATATTAGAAATAGTGGTAAGTTATCAATTACTTTGAGAGATAAAGATGAACTTATTGATGTAAAAAAGACCTCTGGGGAAAGCTTAGTTTTACTTGGTAGCAGTAATGGTAGAATGGTTAAATTTAATGAACAAGATATTAGAGTTATGGGTAGAACAGCTTGTGGAGTTAGAGGAATAAATCTTGAAGATGCTAGCTGTATTTGTTGTGAAATTGTCAATGAAGATTCTATTATATTATTAGTTACTGAAAAAGGTTTTGGCAAGCAAACAAATGTTCGCGAATATAGAGAAACAAAACGAGGAAGTAAAGGAGTTAAAGCTTTAAATATAACTGAAAAAAATGGTAATTTAGTATCTGTTAAAGTTGTTGAAAATGGAAAAGAATTAGTTATAATGACTGATTCTGGTATGACAATGCGAATGCCTATTGATCAGATATCTGTTTTAGGTAGAGTAACACAAGGTGTAAGATTAATAAATTTAAAAGATCAACAAAAAGTTTCAACAATTAGTTTGGTTGATAAAGAAGAAACTGAATTAAATAGTGAAGTAAGTGAAGAATCATAATTAAATGATTCTTTTTTTGTTTCACGTGAAACATTGATAACTTTGATTTTATATTTTTAAGAATAAATTTGCATATTTTTTTAAAATTTTGTCTATATTTTTCATTTTTACTATTAAAATTTAGTTTTTATATTAATTTCTAAGTTATTTTATTATAAAAAGTTTTATGTTTCACGTGAAACATTGTGTTGATAACTTGTTGCTTTATACAATTTTAGTTTTTAATAATCTTTTAAACTATTATGTTTATGTTTAAATTTTTAAAATCTATTAACATTAATAAGTATTTGTTACTTTTTTATTTAATATATTTAATAACTGTTGCGTAAAATATTATGTTGATAAAATTTTATTAAATATATTTTTATATTTGATTAAAAAAAGATCAATTATTATCTTTTTATGATTATTTAATATCATAGTTGTAATTAAATGTTAAAATTATAACAATGTTTCACGTGAAACATTGTTGATAACTTATCGTTTTATATAATTTTTATATTTGTAATTGAAGTTTGAATTAATATTAGTATTTTTATATTTATATAATTTACTTTAATTTATCCCTATTTGTAACCTTTTTTATTTAAAATGGTAAATATGTTTCACGTGAAACATTATGTTGATAATTTGTGCTTAAAGTATTTTATATTATGATTAATATGTAGATAAAAAAGTGTTAATAAATTTAATTTATAAAATGCGGAGTTAATAAATAAATTCCTATACAATCACGTTTTTTATAGAATACTAAATTTTTTGTTGTGAATAATTAAATAAAAAATAATTTTAATTATATACTCTTACCTTTTTAAGTTTTTATATAATGTTTCACGTGAAACATTGTATAATATTTAATTAAAAACGAACAAAAGTTTGTTTTTTGAAACGATTTTTTTATTATTTGGTTAAAAAGAGTAAAAAAACATTAAAATTTTTATATTTTTTGCTTTTTTGCTTTCTAAATTATTTCCCGGGAAATAATTTTGTTTAATCTTTTAGTTTTGATTGACATCATTTGTTTATTTTGATATTATCAGTTTGTGCAACAATTATGCTGTAACCTGGTCAGAATCGGAAGATAGCAGCCATATCAGTCTCTAATTGTGTGCACTTTTTATTTGGAGGATTTATTATGTTTCAATATTTTGAATATATTGTAAAATTAGCTGATAATTCTATAGATACTGATGATATACCAGTAGGAGCAATTGTTGTAAAAGACAATAAAATTATAGGAGAAGGATGGAATACAAGAGAAAAAGACAATTTTATTTTAGGCCATGCTGAGATCAATGCTATTAAAATGGCATCTAATAATTTAAAATGTTGGAACTTATCTGAATGTGAGCTATATGTTACTTTAAAACCGTGCTCTATGTGTTATGAGGTTATAAAACAATCAAGAATAAAAAATGTCTTTTATTTATTAGAAAAACCTAACAATAAAAAGGAATTTTATAAAACAAAATTTAATTTAGTTATTTATGAAGATTTAAAATTAAATTATGAGACTAAATTAAAAGAATTTTTTAAGAAACTAAGAGATAAATAGGGTAAATTATGATATAATATTTTTATTGGAGGACAACAATGAGTTATAAAGTTTTATATCGTAAATATCGACCAAATAATTTTGATGATGTTATAGGTCAAAAATATGTTGTAGAAATATTAAAAAATTCTATTAAAGAAGGACATATAGCTCATGCTTATCTATTTTCTGGACCCAGAGGAACTGGAAAGACTTCAATGGCTAGAATTTTAGCTAAATCTTTAAATTGTTTGGATAATAAAGAAGGAAAAGCTTGTGAAAAGTGTAATAATTGTATTTCTTTTTCAAGTAATCCGGATATTATAGAAATAGATGCAGCTTCGAATAATGGTGTTGAGGAAATAAGAGAATTAATAAACAATATTAAAATAATGCCAACTTCATTAAAATATAAGGTTTACATTATTGATGAAGTTCATATGCTCAGTCAAAGTGCTTTTAACGCATTATTATTAACACTTGAAGAACCACCAGAACATGTAATATTTATTTTAGCAACAACTAATATTGAAAGTGTTCCTATTACTATATTATCAAGATGTCAGAAATTTGATTTTCGGAGAATTGATGATAACGATATTGTAAATAGATTAAAATTTATATGTGAAAAAGAAAATATTTCTTATGAAGATGAGGGACTTAGAGAAATTGCAATATTATCTGATGGAGGTTTAAGGGATGCATTAAGTATTTTAGATCAAATATCTAAAAATAATGAAACTATTACTTTGGATTTAGTTTCTAAAGAAGTTGGAAGTATATCAAATAAGAAAATTGATGATTTAATAAAATCTATTAATGATAATGACCTAAAGACTTTTAATAACATTTTTGAAGAGTTTTATAACAATAACTTAAATTACAAAGTTATTATAAAAAAATTAATTTATTCACTTAGTGAATTATCGACAAATGTTTTGAGTGGTGAATGTGACAGTAATTTATCATTTGATGATTGTAAAAAAATGATTTTTGAATTAAATGATTTGATTAACAAAATTAGTATTAATATTAACGCTTATTTATTAATTAAAGTTTTATTATTGAGTTATTTTAAAATTCAAAATAACGTAAATGATCCTAGTAAATATGGGAAATTTGAAAATAAAAACATTAATGATTTATCTGTTAAAAATGAAAAAAATGATGTAAAATTTAATGGTAAAATTGATACTATAAATTATAATGAAAATTCTTTAAGTATGAGTGATGAATTTGTTAATAGAAGAATAAATAACTGTTTTGTAAATGCATCAAAGCTTAGTTTAATAAATGTGCAAAAAATTTGGAATAATTTTATAAAAGATACAGATTTTGCAAAGTTAAAAGGTTTAATAAGTGATACACAGGTAGTTACTGCATCAGATTCATATGTTATCTTAGTTACCACAATTAATCATCAAGAGATAGAATTAAATCAAAATATCGAAATGATTGAAAACAATTTTAACAAATTTTGTAGTAGTGAATATAGGTTAGTGTTTTTAAGTGAGAAAAAATGGAATATTGAAAAGAAGAAATATATAGAAAATTTACAAAAAAAATATAAGTATGAATATATATCTGAGCAAACAAGTGGTAATATAGATACAGAAGACGAAATTACATCTTTAGCAAATAATTTATTTTCTAAAGATAAAATAGAAATTGAATAAGGAAGGAATGATTTATTTATGAATATGCAACAAATAATGCAACAAGCACAAAGAATGCAAAGGGAAATTACTAAAAAGAAGGATGAAATTGATGCTAAAATTTTTGAAGGAAAATCAGAATGGGTTAATGTTTCATTTAATGGAAAAAAAGAATTGAAAAATTTCAAAATTATTAAAGATGGAATTATTGATGAATCTGATAAAGAAATGCTTGAAGATATGATTTTATTAGCAATTAAAGATGCTTTTGATAAAATTGATAAGGAAATTGAAGATAAATTAGGTCAATACGCATCAATGAGTGGATTGATGTAAGATGATTTATCCACAATCGTTAAGAAAATTAATTAATTATTATAAAAAATTACCTGGTATTGGAGAAAAAAATGCTGAAAGATTAGCTCTTGCTACTTTAAATTTTAAGGATGAAGATGTAGATGGGTTTGCAGATACATTAAAATTTTTAAAAAAAAATATAAAAAAGTGTAGTATTTGTGGGCATTTATCAGAAGGAGATATATGTAGTATTTGTTCTGATGAAAAGCGTAACAAAAATTTAATATGTGTTATAGAAGATTATAAAAGTGTTTTTTCTTTTGAAAAAGTAGGTAATTATAATGGAGTTTATCATGTTTTAAATGGACTTATATCTCCATCAGAAAATATTGGGCCAGAAAATATCAATTTATCATCACTCGTTAAAAGAGTTGATGAATTGGAAAATCCAGAATTAATTTTAGCTTTAAAATCAACTGTTGAAGGAGAAACAACTACATTATATATTAAAAAAATTTTTGAAAAGAAAAAAGTAATGATTTCAAGACTTTCTTATGGTATTCCTATGGGAGCTGAAATTGATTATTTAGACATAATTACTTTGGATAAAGCATTAGAAGATAGAAAGAAAATTTCAGAATAAAAATATTTTAAAATCATATATTTTTTTGAGGGGTAATATGGGAAAATTTATTATTAAACTTTTAAAAAATGTTGTGGTTGCTATATGTTTTATTTATGCTTTTAATTTAGTGGCTAGTGGTTTAGATATTTTTATTCCTATAAATTTAATCACTATCGGAGTTGTAACTCTTTTAGGTATGTGTGGATTACTTTCACTTATTGCTATATACTTTGTCCTTTTATAAAAGGAGGTATTTTGTTGTTAGAGAAATTGAATAATTTAGTAAATTATTATCATGAGAATAAACTTTCTCATGCTTATTTAATTGAAACAAATGATTTAGATAAATGCTTAGATGATTTAAAGATTGTAGTTAAAAAATTATTTTGTCCAAATGTTTATGAGGAACAATGTATAAAATGTAATATTTGTAATTTAATTGATCAAAATTATTTACCTTCTTTAAAAATTATTGAACCAAATGGTAGCTCTATAAAAAAAGAACAAATTTTAGAATTAAAAAGAATGTTTAGCTCAATCCCAATTTATACAAAAAATAATATTTATATTATAAAAAATGCTGAAAAAATGACCGATTCTTCTGCAAATACCATGTTAAAATTTTTAGAAGAACCCGAAGATAATTTATTAGGCTTTTTTATTACAAATAATACTAATAATGTTATTAATACAATTAAAAGTAGATGTGAAATTATTAAGGTATATTATGATGAAGATGATTTAAATTTTAAAAATTTATTTAGTGATAAATATAAAAAACATTTTGAAGTAATAAGCAATTATATTTATAAAATAGAGATAGAAAAAAAGAATTTAATAATGTATAATAAAAATGAATTGTTAAGTAATTTTTCTGAACGCGAAGATTATAAATTATTGTTTAAAATAATGTTATTAATTTATGAAGAGGCATTAAATTATGTTTTAGGTTTAAAAAGCGACATATCTAGTTATGAACAATTTGCTTATTTAATTAATTATAGTAGTAATTTACTTATTAAAAGAATTAAGTTAATTACAGAGTTTTTAGACGATATTAATTATAATGTAAATATAGAATTATTATTAGATAAATTTGTTATAGAATTGAGTGATGTATTATGAATAAAATATATGGAGTAATATTTAAAGATAATTGTAAAATATATTATTTTAAGTCTGATAAAATTTATGAAAAAAATGACTATGTAATTGTTGAGACTGAAAATGGACTGCAATATGCTAAAATAGTTATAATTAATAAAAATTATAATAATAAAGAAGAATTTAAAGAAATTGTAAGAAAAGCAACTGATGAAGATAACGAAATATTTATGAAAAATTTAAAAGATTCTAAAATAGCATTAAATAAGTGTAGGAAGCTAGTTGATGAATTAAAATTAAATATGAATGTTATAAATGCTCAATGGACTTTTGAAAGAAATCAGTTAGTGTTTACTTTTACTTCTGATGAAAGGGTTGATTTTAGAGAATTAGCTAAAAAGTTAGCTAGTATATATCATACCAGAATTGAATTAAGACAAATTGGTGCAAGAGATAAAGCTAAAAGTGTTGGCGGAATTGGTATTTGTGGAAGAGAGTTGTGTTGCAAAGAATTTTTAAATCAAATGGAAACTATTTCAATTAATATGGCTAAAAATCAAAATTTAGCATTAAATCCTAGTAAAATTAATGGTGTTTGTGGTCGATTATTATGTTGTTTAGCTTATGAAAACGAAAATTATTTAAATAATCTAAAAGGTATGCCAGTAGTTGGTGATATTATAATGACTGATAAAGGTGAAGGAAAGGTAATAAGTATTGATATTTTAAATCGTAAATGTCAGCTTTTAATTGGGGATACAAAAGAGGATTATTATATTGATGAAAATAGTATTAAATGATTTGTTTGATTATAAAAATAGATTCATTTATCAATTGGAAGATGGTTTTAAATTTTCACTTGATTCAATATTACTTGCTGAGTTTGTTAAAGTAAAAGAAAATTTAAAAATACTTGATATGTGCTCTGGTAATTGTGCAATACCTTTGATTTTGTCTACTAAAACTAAAAGTAAAATAGTAGCGTTTGAAATACAAAATATAATAGCTAAATTAGCATATGATTCTGTTTTATATAATAAGTTGGAAGATCAAATAAAAGTTATAAATGATGATATTAGTAATATTGGAAATTATTTTGAAAAAGAAGAATTTGATATAATAACTTGCAACCCTCCTTATTTTAAAAATAATGGAAATATATTTAATAAAAATGATTTTTTGTCTATTGCTAGACATGAAATTAATATAGATTTGGAAAAAATATTTAATATAAGCTTTAAATATTTGAAAAATAATGGTATTTTATATTTAGTTCATCGGACTGAAAGGTTAGATGATATATTTTATTATTCAAGAATTAATAAAATTAATGTTAAAGAATTACAATTTATATTAACAAAAAATAATAGTATTCCTAGTTTAGTATTGGTAAAATGTGTTAAAAATAGTAAAAGTGGAATTAAAATAAAAAAAATTGTTAATGTTAATAATTGTAGAACTTATCAACATCTTTTTGATAGTGAGTGATTTATATGAAATTAATAATTGGAATTGGAAATCCTGGTTTGGAGTATGAAAATACTCGTCATAATATTGGTTTTATGGTTATAGATGCTTTTTTAGGAAATGAAAAATATCAAAAAAAGTTTGATGGTTTATATTTTAAAAAAATAATAAATGGTGAAATTGTTTATTTTTTAAAGCCTTTAACTTACGTTAATAATTCGGGATTATCAGTAAGAAAAATAATGGACTATTTTAACATTCCTATTGAAGATATATTAGTTATTCATGATGATTTAGATGAAGATATAGGAAAATATAAATTAAAAAATCATAGTGGTAGTGGTGGACATAATGGAATTAAATCTATAATTAGTTCTTTAAATTCACAAGACTTTTTACGTTTGAAAATAGGAATTAGTAATAAACATAAGGATAATGTAATAGATTTTGTTTTAGGTAAATTTTCTCGGGATGAACAAAAAATATTAAATGAACTAATGCCAATATTTAAAGATATTATAAACTCTTTTATTGAAAAAGGACCTAATAAAACTATGAATATTTATAATACTAAACAGTGGTGAATTATGAAATTTTTAGATGATTATTTTAAATATGAAATAGGAGTAGAAATATCCGGTTTAACCGAACAGTTAAACGTTTTTTATTTGCTTAAATTATATGAAAAATACGATAGAAATATTATTGTTTTAACTAGTTCTTTATATGAAGCTAATAAAATATATAATTTATTGAGTAATTATTTAGAAAATTCATTGATTTTTCCGATGGATGATTTTTTATCTTCAATGATTGTGGCTTCGTCTCCAGAATTAAAGTATAAAAGATTAGAAACATTAGATAAATTAAAATCAAATAATAAATATATTATTGTTACAAACTTAATGGGGTATTTAAAGTTTTTACCGTCTAAAAATGTTGATAACTCTATAATTATAAACAAAGGTGAAGAAATTAAAAGAGATAATTTAGTAAATTCTTTAGTAAATTTAGGTTATCACATTGATTCTTTGGTTACTGCAAGTGGTGAGATTTCTGTTAGAGGTTTTATTGTGGATATATATCCAATAGATGAAGCACATCCCATAAGAATAGAATTTGATGGCAATGTTATAGAATCTATAAGATATTTTGATGAAAATACTCAATTATCTTGTGGAAACAAAAATAATATTGTTGTAAAAGCAATTGATGAAGTTGCATCAGATGATAACGATTCATTATTTAATTATGCTAATAATCCGTTAGTTGTTTATATTGATAAGAGTCAAATTGATGCTTCTTATAAAAAGTTAGTTGAGGATATATTTGAATATAAATTAAATAATGATATAGAATCTAAATTAATGTTTGAAATAGATGATATAAATGATAAAGATAAAATTTATATTAATTTATTTGAATTGGGAAAATATAATATAGGTGCAAAAAGTATAGAAAATTATAATCAAGATTTTGAAAAATTAGTAAAAGATTATAATTCTTTTAAAAAATCTGGTAAAGAAATATATTTTTATTTATCAACCGAAAAACAAGCTCATAAAATAAAAGAATTAATAAGTGATGCAAATATTGTTTTAAAATTTATTGGAAACGGATTTATTTTAGATAAATATGTTGTTATTGGAGAATACGATATAGAAAAAGTCAATCATCAAATTAACAATTATAAAAATAATTTTCATATTGGGAAAAAAATTAAAGATTTTAATCAATTAGAAAAAGGAGATTATGTTGTTCATGTTGCACATGGAATTGGAATATATAATGGTATAACTACTTTGACTATAAAAGGAGCTGAAAAAGATTTTTTAACAATTAATTATGCTGGTTCTGATAAAATATACGTTCCAGTTGAAAAGATAGCAACAATTTATAAATATACTGGTAAAGATGGAAGTGTTCCTAAAATAAATAAATTAGGAAGTCCAAACTGGGAAAAAACTAAAAAATATGTAGCTAGTAAAGTAAAAGATATTTCAGCAGATTTAATTAGGTTGTATAAGGAACGTATTAATTTGCGAAAAATTCCATACAAAGACTTTGTTGAAGAAGAAGAATTTGCATATTCTTTTAAATATGAACTTACGAAAGATCAACAAAAAAGTATAACTGATATCAATAATGATTTAAAAAGTGATATTCCAATGGATCGATTGTTATGTGGTGATGTTGGCTTTGGTAAAACTGAAGTAGCTTTAAGAGCTATGTTTAAAACAGTTTTAAATAATCATCAAGTAATGTATTTATGCCCAACTACAATATTGTCAAAACAACAATATATAGTAGCAAAAAATAGATTTAAAGATTATGCCATTGAAATAGCATTGTTAAATAGACATGTTACTACTGCGCATGCTAAAAAAATAATAGAAGATTTTAAAAATGGAAAAATTGATATTTTATTTGGAACTCATAGAATTTTAAGTGATGATGTTAAAGCAAAAGATTTAGGTTTATTAGTTGTTGATGAAGAACAAAGATTTGGAGTTACTCATAAAGAAAAAATAAAAAGTTTAAAAAAAGATGTTAACGTGTTGACTTTAAGTGCAACTCCAATACCAAGAACATTAAAAATGGCACTTTCTGGGTTAAGAGATTTATCGGTTATAGATACTCCTCCAGTTAATAGATATCCTGTTCAAACTTATGTTGTTGCAGAAGATGATCTATTAATAAAAGATGCAATATATAAAGAAATGTCTAGGAATGGACAAATATTTATTTTGTATAATAAAGTAGATTCTATTAGTAAATATGCTAGTCATATAAAAGACTTAGTTCCAGATGCTAAAATAACCTTTGCTCATGGAAAAATGGATAAAAATGAATTAGATAGTATTATGACTTCTTTTATTAATTTTGAATATGATATTTTGATATGCACAACTATAATTGAAAGTGGAATTGATATTCCTAATGTAAATACCTTAATAATTCATAATGCAGAAAATTTCGGTTTAAGTCAACTTTATCAAATTAGGGGAAGAGTTGGTAGAAGTGATAAAATCGCCTATGCATATTTAATGTATGAAAAAAACAAAGTATTAAATGAATTGTCTATTAAGAGATTAAATAGTATTAAAGAGTTTACTGAATTAGGTAGTGGTTATCGAATTGCAATGAGAGATTTAAGTTTAAGGGGGGCTGGAGACATTTTTGGTGCATCTCAAGCAGGATTTGTTGATTCTGTTGGTATTTCTTTATATATGAGAATGATTGAAGATGAAATTAAACGTCAACAAGGAGGGTACGTTTATGAAGAAGATGATGATTCTAAATCATTAATAAACGTAACAACACATATAAGTGATTCTTATGTAAATGATGAAGATATAAAAATCGAAATTCATCAAAAAATTAATGAAATTGATTCTTATGAAAAATTATTGTTAGTAAAGACTGAGTTAGAAGATAGATTCGGAAAAATTACTGATGAAATGTTAGTATATATGTATGAGGAATGGTTTGAAAAAATAGCAAATAAATTTGGAATTAAAAAAGTATTGCAAACTGATAGATATGTTGAAGTAACGTTACCGGAAGAAATTTCTAAAAATGTTAAAGGAGATAAATTGTTAATTGAAGCAATGTCTTTAACTAAGTATTTTAATATTAAATATTTTAACAAACAGATTATTATTACTTTGTATATAAATAATTTAGAAAAACACTTTATATTTTATTTAGTTACTCTTCTTGAAAAAATTTTATAATGCATAATTATTATATAGTTATCCACAATAAAATTAGAAGTGGAGTGAATTTTTTTGAAAGCTACTGGGGTAACTAGAAAAATAGATGAGTTAGGAAGGATTGTTATACCTAAAGAAATTAGAAGAAATTTAGGCATTAGAGATGGAGAAAGTTTAGAAATTTTTACAAATGAAGATAGTATTATTTTAAAAAAACATTCACAATTAGAACAGTATGATGATATTAGTAAAAAATTATGTGATTTAATTAGTTCAATATTTAAAGCAAACATCATCATTACAGATAGAGAAAAAGTTTTAGCTACTAGTTTAAATAATAATATTTCTGGTAAATATTTAAATAAAGATTTAATTAATTTGATTGATAATCGTGAAGAAAAGCGGAATATAGAAAAATTGGTTTTTGATGAATGTGTTATAAATGGTTCTTTTAGTGCAGTTCCTATTATTGCTTCGATTGATTCCTTAGGATTAATTATTATTGAAAATAGTGATGAATATTCTATTAATTTAGCTCGATTAATTTCTAAAATAATATCTGAAAAAGTAAATATATATTAATTTTATTCAAGTATTTTTAACGTAAAATTATATTTAATATAAAAATACTTGTTTTTTTTGTTTAATTTTTTATGATATACTTTTAATTATGGGTGTTACATATGGATTATTTGGAAAAAGTAGATAAAAACTTATTAATTCTTTTTGTTATAACTATAGCAACTTTATTAATATTATATGTTATTTTTTCATCTATTTTAAGTAAAGCAAATAAAACAATTTATGAAGAAAAAAATATATTTGCTTGGATACCAATCTTTAATCTTTATTTATTAGGAAAAATAGCTGTAAATAAGATAATTGGAGTTATATTAGTTTTAATAGAATTTTTAATTGGTTCTTTAATTAGCATTCCTTATTTTCAAAATATGATACCTAGTTATATAATGGATATTATGTGTTTAGTTTTTATATTTGTAATTATAATATTATTTTTTATAGTGTTAGCAAAATATTTTAAGATTAAAAAAAGAAAAAGAACCGTTTATGTAAATTATGTATCTCCAAATGATGATAATGGTAATAATGTTGATAATAATCAATTTATCAACAAAAATTTTGTAAATAATCAAAATGACTCTAATGATCAAAAAATTGTAGGAGATTCTTTTGAATTACCAAAAGTAGATAATAGTTATTTAAATTTAAATAAAAAAAATAATGATGATATTGAAAATTTAGATGATAATAGTTAAATTATTGCTAAATTAAATTTGTTATGATAAACTAATTTTGAATTAGTGATGAAAGAAAGAGTAAATATAGGATTTTTATAGAGAGTTCTTTGTTGGTGGAAGAAGAATATTTGAATATATTGAACATGGTTCTGGAGCTAAACCGGAGATAAACCGTTATAATATTTGAGTGCATGTAATCATGAATTAAGGTGGTACCGCGGGTTTTACTCGTCCTTAGTTTGTGATTTTTATTTTGGAGGAATTTATTATGAGATGTTTTGAAAAGGTTATTTTTGATGAATTTTCTAAATATTATGGAGATAACAAAGAATTATATGAAGAATATTCTTTACCAAAAAGAATGACTTCTGCTAGTGCTGGATATGATTTTTTTGCTATTGAAGATTTTGTAATTAAACCTGGTGAAGTTAAAAAAATTGCTACTGGCTATAAAGCAAGATATGAAAATGACGAAGTATTATTTATTATTGTAAGAGGTAGTGTTGGTTTTAAATATAATGTTAGAATTACTAATCAAGTTGTAGTGATTGATGCAGATTATTATAATAATACTACTAATAATGGTCAAATGTTTATTTCTTTGCAAAATGAAGGTGATAAAGATTTTGTGGTAAAAAAAGGTGAAGGTTATGTTCAAGGGATATTTATGAAATATTTGATTTGTGATAATGATTGTGCTGATGGAATAAGAAATGATGGTTTTGGTAGCACCAATAAAAGAAAGGATGATTAATAATGAATAAATATTATATATCTACTGCTATTGCTTATACTTCTGGTAAGCCTCATATAGGAAATACTTATGAAATTGTTTTGGCTGATGCGATTGCAAGATTTAAAAGAATGCTTGGCTATGATGTTTATTTTCAAACTGGAACTGATGAACATGGAGAAAAGATTGAAATAAAAGCTAAAGAGGCTGGAATAACTCCAAAAGAATTTGTAGATGAAAAGGCAGCCGAAATAAAGCGTATTTGGGATATAATGAATACAAGTTACGACAAATTTGTCAGAACTACTGATGAAAATCACGTAAAAGTTGTTCAAAATATTTTTAAAAAAATGTATGAAAAAGGAGATATTTATAAAGGTGAATACAAAGGACTTTATTGCACTCCTTGTGAATCTTTTTGGACTGAATCTCAATTAATTGATGGTAAATGCCCTGATTGTGGACGATTAGTTGAAGAAAAACGTGAAGAAGCTTACTTTTTTAAATTGTCAAAATACCAAGAAAAGTTAGAAAGCTATATTGTAAGTCATCCTGATTTTATTAAACCTGAATCTAGAAAAAATGAAATGATTAATAATTTTATTAAACCAGGATTACAAGATTTATGTGTTTCTAGATCTTCATTTACATGGGGAATTCCAGTTGACTTTGATAATAAGCATATTGTATATGTTTGGCTTGATGCATTAACCAATTATATTACTAACATAGGATATGATGTTGATTCTGAAAGTGATCAATTTAAAAATTTGTGGCCTGCAGATTTACATTTAATAGGAAAAGATATTATTCGCTTTCATACTATATATTGGCCTTGCTTTTTAATGAGTTTAGATTTACCAATGCCTAAACAAGTTTTTGGACATCCTTGGCTTATTATGGCTGATGGTAAAATGAGTAAATCAAAAGGTAATGTTGTTTACGCAGATGATTTGGTGGAAGAGTTTGGAGTAGATGCTGTTAGATATTACTTTTTACATGAAATTCCATATTCATCTGATGGCGTATTTTCTAGAGATTTATTAATAGAAAAAATAAATTCTGATTTAGTAAATATTCTAGGTAATTTAGTTAATAGAACAGTTAGTATGGCTTTTAAATATTTTGATGGTAAAGTAGTAAATACAAATGTTGTTGAAAAAATAGATGAAGAATTGAAAAATAATTTAAAAAATTTGGATAAAAAAATTATAGAAAAAATGGATAGTCTTTTTGTTGGTGAAGCAATTGAAGAAATATTTAATGTATTAAGAAAATGTAATAAATATATTGATGATACTACTCCATGGACTTTAGCAAAAGATGAAAGTAAAAAAGATCGTCTAGAAACTGTTTTGTATAATTTATTAGAATCTATTAGAATTTGTGCAATATATTTGAGCCCTTTTTTACCTGATACTTCTGAAAAAATATTTAAACAGTTAAATACTAATAATGGTGTATATAAATTAAAAGAGTTTGGTAACTTAGAAAGTCCAATATTATTAAATGAACCTCAACATTTATTTTCAAGGATAGAGGTAAAATAATGTTAATTGATACTCATTGCCATTTATATAGTGAATATTATAGTGATATAGATGATATTGTAAATTTAGCTAAAAAAAGTAATGTAAATATATTAATTAATAATGGTTGTGATAGTAAAAGTAATAAAGAGGTAATTGATTTATTAGATAAATACAAAAATATGTATGGTGCTATTGGAATACATCCTGAAGAAGTAGAAAACTACTCCTTGGATGATATAAAATTCATTGAAGATAATTTAAACAATAAAAAAGTTGTTGCTATTGGTGAAATTGGGTTAGATTATCATTACTCTAAAGAAAATAAAGAAAAACAAATAAAGCTTTTTGAATTACAGTTAGATATTGCAAATAAATATAAAGTTCCTGTTATTATTCATAGTAGAGATGCTACTGAGGATACAATAAATATTTTAAGAAAATATAATATTAAAGGAGTAATTCATTCTTTTTCAGGTAGTTTAGAAACAGCTAAGATTTATATAAAAATGGGTTTTTTGCTAGGTATAAATGGTGTTGTAACTTTTAAAAATTGTAATTTAAAAGATATTTTAGTTAATATTGGTTTAAATAATATAATTTTAGAGACTGATTCCCCATATTTAACACCTGTTCCATATAGAGGGAAACAAAATAACCCTAGTCATATATTAGATATTGCTAAATATATTTCAGAAATTTTTAATGTTTCGTTAGAAGAAGTATCTAAAATTACTACAAAGAATGTTTTAGATTTATATAATAAAATAACTATTGATTAAATTTTTCAATAGTTTTTATTTATTTTATAATATTTTTAATTTATAATATAACCTATATTTTGGAGGAAATAATTATGTATGATCAAAAAATAAAAGATGGAGTAATAAAAAGAGTAATGCTAGGGGAATTAATTAAAGATATTAGTGAAGATACAGGAGTATCCATTGGAACTATTAGAAGATGGGTAAAAGAATATAAAGAAAAAACGGACAGCAATTCTAAAAATATACCAGATAGTGAAAAATGTTTTTTGCAATTAGTTTTAGATGAAGATAATTTGCTAGTTAATGTTGACAGATTAATAAGAGAAGGACTATTAGATGATGTTTTAAAATTATTTGATAATGAAGAATTTAAATATAATGTTAATATGCAAATAATGAGAATTAACATTTTAATTAATTTAGATAGATTGGAAGAAGCTTTATGTTTATGTGAAAGTTTAGAATTTTTAAAGAATAAAGAAATTAGATTGCTACAAAGAAGAATAATCAGTATGATTCTTTATAAAAAAAGAATGCAACTCAAAATGGATTTAATAAGGGTTCTTAAAAATAGATTAGATAGCCAACAAGATATTCAATCAAGTGAAATGCCGATAGAATCTGATAATAGAGTTAAAAAAGTAAATTCAACAAGTATATTATTTGAAATATATAATAATAAAATTTTAACTCAATGTGATTTAGCTTCAATAAATATTAATGATTTAGAACGGTTAATATTAACTGTAGCTTTATATGATAAGCAAAGCCTACCTGTTAATATGTTGTTTAAATATTTAAAAGAAAAGCTAGTTGAATATAGTGAAGAAGAGGAAGTATATAAATTAATTCAAAGTTTGTTTTTAAAAATGAAATCAAAAAGGAGAATATTTGATTTGGAGCATTATAAGAATTTGCTAGTAAGTGTGAGAAAATATAGGCATATAATTAGTGAAGCAAAAGATAGTTCTTTAGCAAGAAAAAAACCAAACGGTGATAATAATGTATAGTCAAGAAATTAAACAAATGGTTTTAAAAAGGATAAAAAATGGTGAAAAAGTTAAAAGTATAAATGCTAATACTGGTATTTCTATTGCAACTATTTACAGATGGGTTAAGGAAGAAAAATTAGAAAGTAATAATATAGAGACTCCTTTTGATGAGTTATCTGATGTTGAATTATTACAGAAATATTGTAATATCAATGATTTAGATAATGCCTTAAATATTTGTTTGGATCCTAAAAATAAAAATAATCCAATAATTCAATCGCAACATGTAAAAATTTTAATAATGAAAAGCGGTTTATACGATGCTTTAGCAATATGTGAGCAGCCGTTGTTTTTAACTGATAATGTAATTCAGTCACAACGCATAAGTATTTTAGTAATGCAAAATAGAATATGTGAGGCCTTAGCAATATGTGAAAATCCTATTTTTGAGAAAAATGATAGCATACAAACTCAACATATAAAAATTTTAATAAAAAAAGGTAAAATTGATGAAGCATTGAAAATGTGTGAACGTTTAGAGTTTGCAGATTATCCTTCGATTCAATCTATACGAATAAAAATTTTAATGCTTAAAGATCGTTTGATGGAAGCTTTAGCAATAAGTGAGCGACCATTGTTTTTAACTGATAGTGTAATTCAGTCACAACGCATAAGTATTTTAGTAATGAAAAATAGAATATGCGATGCCTTAGCAATATGTGAAAATCCTATTTTTGAGAAAAATGATAGCATACAAACTCAACATATAAAAATTTTAATAAAAAAAGGTAAAATTGATGAAGCATTGAAAATGTGTGAACGTTTAGAGTTTGCAGATTATCCTTTAATCCAATCTATACGAATAAAAATTTTAATGCTTAAAGATCGTTTGATGGAAGCTTTAGCAATAAGTGAGCGACCATTGTTTTTAACTGATGATGTAATCCAATCACAACGTATATGTATTTTAGATAAACAAAGTAGAATAGTAAAAGCTTTAGAACTATGTGAAAATCCTATTTTTGAAAAAAAATATAATGTTCAATCTCAACATATAAAAATCTTAATAGAACTAGGTAGGATTGAAGATGCTTTAAAAATATGTGAACGTTCAGAGTTTGTAAATAATCCTCGCATTCAATCCCAACGAATAGAAATTTTAATTAATAAAGGTAATTATAAAATGGCTTTAATGATATGTGAAAATCCTCTTTTAAGTGAAGACATTGTTATTAAAAGGCAAAAAGGAAAAATAATAGCTTTAATGCAATCTCCTTTTTATATATCATCCGAAGAAAATTTAACTTTAAAACCTATGGATATAAAAATTTCTTTATCGTTGCTTGAAGCAATAAAAAAAGATGAGATTTTATCTCCATCTGAAATTGATAATTGTGAAATTCATGATATAGTAAAAATTATTTTAATAGTTGCATTATATGATAAACAAAACATGTCTTTGAATGTTGTATTAAGATTCTTAAAACAAAAGATGGAAGAATATAAGGCAATAAGGCAATATTTAAAAATTATTCAACAATTACTTTTAAGAATGAAGTCTAAAAGAATAATATTTGATTCAGAGTATTATAAAGCTTTATTAAATAGTCTTTTAAGGGGTAAAATAGATGAGAAATCATTACGCCGTTGTAAGCCAAATTAGCCTTTTTTTGGTAAAATAAGCATGTGTTTTGACAAATATATACGCTAATGCTATAATTTATTTATCCAATTGAGGTGGATGTATTATATGAAAAATATAGGTTACTTTACTAAAATTTTATTAATAATGGTTGTTTTAATTATTGCTAAAAGTAGTAGTAATGTTAATGTTGCTAAGGTAGAAAATGAAAATGTAAATAAAACTATTAATCTATCTACTATGGCATTAAAAGTTGATGAAATTGAAGAAAATATAAAATGGAGTGCTATTGATACATATACTGGTGATTTAACTGGTTATGTGTATAATTGTCCTTTGTGTAATGGAACTCTTGCATGTAAGTCAAGTTATGATATTACTGATGGTAAAAATACATATTATGATTCAGAATATGGAGAAGTATATATTGTTGCATCTAGTAAAAATTTACCATGTGGTTCAATAGTTAGTTTTTATAGTAATAGAATTTCTAATGAAAAAGTTGTTGCAATAGTTTTAGATAGAGGAGTAACTGGTAATGCACTTGATTTTTTATCTCCAAGTCTTAGTTATGCATATGACCAAATAGGTAGAAGTTCTATTACATATGACGTTTTAAGGAGCGGGTGGGAATAAATCCTACCTGAATTTTTTATGAAAGCAAAAAAGAGTTTAGGTCAAAATTTTTTAATTGATGAAAATATAATTAATAATATTGTAGAACAGATTAATGCAAATGAGGATGATTTAATAATTGAAATTGGTCCTGGTCGTGGTGCTATAACTAAAAAATTAATAGATAAAAAATCTTATTATATCGGTTATGAGCTAGATAATGAGTTAATTCCAATTTTAAAAAAGTTTGAAAATAATAAAACTATCATAAAAAACCAAGATTTTTTAACATCTGATTTAATAACTGATATTAATAATGTAAATTATAATAAATTATTTATTGTTGGTAACTTGCCTTATTATATTACTACTCCAATAATTGAGCACATCGTAAATTCTAAAATTAAATTTGAAAAACTTGTAATTATGGTTCAAAAAGAAGTGGCTGATAGATTTATGGCATCTTGCGGAACAAAAAATTATAGTTATATGACTTTATATTTAAAATATTATTTTGATGTTTTTAAAGTGTGTGATGTTTCTAAGTTTTGTTTTAATCCTGTTCCTAAAGTTGAAAGTTCTGTTCTTTCTTTTTCTATAAGAAAAAATAGACCTAGGGTTGATGAAAAATTGTATTTTGATTTTTTAAAAGAATGTTTTAAGCAAAAGAGAAAAACTTTAAAAAATAATGTAGGTAATATAAGGTTTAAAATGATAAAAAAAGTGTTAATTAGTCATGGCATATTAGAAAATGTTAGAGCAGAAGAAATAAGTGAAGAATTATTTATTAAGTTATTTAATGAATTGAATAAAAGTAATTGAGAATTTTATTCAATTTTTTTTCATATATATTTAATGGTGATATATGTGCAAATTAAAAAAGGAGATTTAGTATCTAGAAATAGTTATAATAATGATACCGTATTTAAAGTTATAAATATTGTAGATGGTGTTTATTATTTAAAAGGGGTAGAGGTTAGACTTTATGCTGATGCTAAAATAGATGATTTAAAGTTAGAGAGTGATGTAATTGAATCTGATGAGATTGATAATATTGATATTAAAGATGAATTATTAACAAGAGGAGATTTCTTTTATTTACCTGCTAAGGTATTACATATAGACGGAGATGAAGATTATTTAAATAGGTGTTTAAAATTTTATAAAAAAAATGGTATTTTTGCTATTGGAAAAAAAATAAATGAAAAAAATATTTATGAACAGATACAATTGCTTTTAAGAGAATACAAACCTGATATAGTTATAATTACTGGGCATGATGCTTATTTGAAAAAAAGAGGGGATATTAATGATTTAAATAATTATAAAAACTCTGGTTATTTTGTTAAAGCTGTTAAAGCCGCTAGAAATTATGAAAAAAGTCATGAAAAATTAGTGATTATTGCAGGTGCCTGTCAAAGTAATTATGAAGAATTAATTAAGGCTGGTGCTAATTTTGCATCTAGTCCTAAAAGAATTAATATTCATGCCTTAGATCCAGCGATTATAGCTAGCACTATTTCATTAACAGAAAGAAATAAAGAAATAGATTTAGTAAAACTTCTAGAAAAAACTAAATATAAAGAAGATGGTATGGGGGGAATTATGTGTAATGGACTTATGTATGTAGGTTATCCAAGGTAAGGTGCTTAATGAATATTAATTTGGTAAAAGAAGAAATTCACAAAAAAATTAATTCTAAAGTAATTGTTTCTGTTTTTGGTCTTAGAAATAGAGTTACTAGGTATGAAGGAATTATTTATAAAATATATCCCAATTTATTTACAGTTTTGATAAATGGGGAAGAAAAAAGTTTTACCTATGGAGATTTAATAACTGGTGATGTAAAATTAAAATATTTGTAGATTTTTGTTGCAAATTTAATTTTTTTAAATTAAAATAATATATATAAGGAGATTGTATATGGAAATCACAAGGTTAGACATTTATTTAAGAGAAAAAGAAGGATCAAAACTTAAAGCTTTTGTAGACTTTACTTTGGATGATTGTTTAGCTATTAAAGGTGCTAAAATTATTGAAGGTAATAGTAGATTGTTTGTTTCTATGCCTGGTAAAATGAATAAACATGGTAAAGAAGAAAATGTAGTTTTTCCAACTAATAAAGAAACAAGAGATAAATTTGAAAAAGTTATATTAGATGCTTATAATAAAAAAGTAGAAGAAAATAAAGTCAACTAATGTTGATTTTTTTTGTTTTTGTAAATAAAATTTTTGCTTGACATATAATTATACATATGGTAGAATTTTTCTTGCTGCTTAAAAAGGAGAGATTATAATGTTAATAAGCAAAATAAAATACGTATATGAAAATGGTAAATTAATTGGAGTTAAAATTCTTACATTTAATGGTGAAAGTTTTTCAATTAAAGAAGTATATGTTGGAATACAACTTGATATAAATGATGTTTTATCTAATCCTGAAGTTGCTGATAAATTAGGTATTGATGATATTAATACATTTTGTCGTAGATATAATGCTTGTTTAGCTCAAGGAATAGTTTATTTTCCTCAATCTGGAAGTTATTCTTTCATGGATGGTCGAGATGAAATATTACCTTGGAGTGAAGAAATTAATGTTGAAGAACAACTAGCTAATGTAGTTTTACCATACAAAGAAACTCAAGTTAATGATGAAGTTTTTATGCATGAAATAGATAATGCTTTTGATCCAGAAGATCCATTACTTGAAATGTTAGGAATAGAAAATTCATCTTTAACATTAAGTAGAGTTTCTGAACGATAACTATTTTCATAGTTATTTTTTTTTTGCATATATTTTTATTAAAGGAGAATATATGGAAGGATTAAATTTTGGTAATCAAGAAGTAAAAATGGTTGATAGAAATAGCATATCATTAAGTGGAGTTAATAAAATTGTTAGTTTTGATGATGAAGAGTTTTTAATGGAAACAACTGTTGGCAATTTGCAACTTTTAGGTGAGGGCTTAGAGCTTCTCAAATTAGATACTAACGATGGAAATGTAAAAATTAAAGGTAAAATAAACTCTTTTATTTATTTAGATGGTAAGATAAAAGATAAGCAAGAAAGTGTTTTTAGTAAATTATTTAAATAATGAATAGTTATATTCAAATTATATCTTTTGTTCTTTCTTTTTTCTATGGTATATTTTTTTATATATTTTCTACAATAAATGAAAATATTTTAGTAAAAAAGTCAAATTTTTTTAAATTGTTTATTACTTTAATTTTTATAATTGATATAGTTATTTTATATATATTTTTACTTTATAAAATAAATAACGGAATATTTCATATTTATTTTATAGTTACTGTTATTTTGGGTTATTTGTTTATGGCTTTTAATAAAAGCAAATTATATTTATTGTGTAAAAAATGTGTAAATAAATTAAAAAAACATTAATTTGTTATAAAATTAATGCTTTTTTTGTTATAATCTCAACTTAAACACTTTTAGAAGAGCAAAACCTCCCAATCCCTTTGTTTATGAGGGTTTGAGAGGTTTTTAAATTTTTAAAAAAGTGCATACGTTGACTATGATTTAGTTTGTTTACAAATTTTTTTTAAATTT
>CASFPB010000048.1 GCA_949296605.1 uncultured bacterium | reverse complement strand
TATAGTAATAGTGATTTTAAGTTAGTGTAATTTTAATTAATAATGATTTATGGTTCACATAAGATTTGATTGCTGAATTATTTGAAATAAACGAAGCATTATTACAGAATATATCAACAATATTTTAAAAGAGTGGTTAATTTAAAGAAGGGATTTCCGTCGGAATTTCCGACAGAAGTTCTAGAGAAAACAATATGATAAATCAGATTTTGATTTATTATTAGAAGAAATAGATAAATAGTAATTTGTTAAAATGGAGGATTACATATGCATAAAGGAAAAACTGGAATATTATTAATAATATTAGGAAATATATTGTACTTGGTTTATACCTTATTTTGTGGTAATGAGGTTACACCATTTAGTGAATTTAGTTCAGGTTTGTTATTAGGTTTATCAATAGGAATTAATTTAACAGGAATAATATTATTGGTACTATATATTTCAAAAAATGAAAAAAATAAATGATTATATAAAAAGGAAAGGTGACAAAAAATGTATAAAACAGTTGTTATAGATTATTCGCCAAAAGCAGATAATATGGCACAAAAAGTAGAAGAAAAAGCAAATGAAATGTTAGAAAATGACTATGAGTTAGTTACAATGTCAATTACAGGAACGGCAAAAGCAATTTTAGTATTTAAAAAGTAAATAAAAAAGGAGTTTCTATGAATAGTATTATAATATATGGTTCTCACTATGGAACAACAAAACAATACGCAGAAGAACTTTCAAAAAGAACTAATATAAAAGCTATTTCTTTTAAAAAATTTAATCAACAAATAAATGATTATGATAATATTATTTATTTAGGTGCTTTGTATGCCGGTGGAGTATTAGGGATGTCAAAAACACTAAAAAAATTAAATAATATTTCAAACAAAAAAATTCTTATTGCAACAGTTGGTCTTTCGGACCCAACGGATGAAGTAAATAAAAATAATATAAGGAATAATATAAAAAATCAGATACCAAAAGAAGTTCTTGAAAAAGCAAAAATCTTCCATTTAAGAGGTGGAATAGATTATTCAAAATTAAACTTTGCCCATAAAACTATGATGAAATTGCTTTATAATGCAGTTAAGAATTTACCAAATGAAAAGCAAACAGCTGAAGATAGAGCAATGATAAAAACTTATAACAAAAAGGTTAATTTTATTGATTTTTCTAGTTTAGATAAGGTAGCTAATGAAATACAAAAATAAAGACAAATTACAATTTATCGAGTAGATTTAAATCTACTTTTTTCTTAGGGTGAAAACATGATATAATATAATAGATTTATGAAGGAGTGACAAGTATGAGCCAAAATAAAAATGAGGAGGTTTACAAAATCGGTATCAACTGCTTGATACAATTTATTTAACCCATCCAAGAAAACCTTATAAATAAAGGGTTTGCGAGCATATAGATCTTACACGTTTTTTCAAAAGAACAGTAAAAAATAATAAAAAGCAATCAAAACCAGTTAAAAATTAGGTATTTGTTTTTAGTTGATACCACAAGGTAAACCTCTCATCATTTATTAAATAAGAAAGGAGTGAATTTATGTTAGAAGAAGACTTTAAAAAAATAATTGGTAATATAAAGGAAGAAATTTTAAATGCACAAGTAAAAGCAATACAACAAATCAATAGCAATTTAATAATGTTATATTTCAGATTGGGAAAGATAGTTTCAGAAAATAAAAAATATGGTAATAATTTTACCAAACAAGTATCTATCGAACTCAAATTAACTTTTCCAAATATAAAAGGTTTTTCAGAAAGAAATATAAGATCAATGAGGCTATTTTATGAAGAATATAAAGACGATGTAATTTGGCAACAACTTGTTGCCAAATTACCATGGGGTCATAATTTATTATTGATTGAAAAAATTAAAGATAAAAATATAAGAAAAATATATGCAGAAAATGCCATTAAAAATGGATGGAGTAGGAACGTTTTAGCACTTCAAATTGATGCAGAATTTCATAAAAGAATTGGTAAAAGTGATAATAATTTTTCCTTACTATTGCCTCCTAATAATAGTGATTTAGTAAATAATACAGTAAAAGATCCTTACATTTTTGAATTTATTTCATTAAATAATAATTATAAAGAACAAGAATTGGAAAATAATATGGTTTCAAAAATCAAAGATGTGTTATTAGAACTTGGTAAAGGATTTAGTTTTGTAGGTAATCAGTATAAAATATCAGTTAATAATCAGGATTTTTATATAGACTTGTTATTTTATCACTTAGAATTAAGATGTTATATAGTAGTAGAACTAAAAGCTGGAGAGTTTAAACCTGAATATGTTGGACAGATAGGATTTTATGTTACAGCAGTTGATAAATTATTAAAAAAAGAATATGATAATCCTACAATTGGACTATTATTATGCAGAGAAAAAAATAGAGTTACTGTAGATTGGTCTTTACAGTCGGCTAATGTTCCCATTGGTGTTTCAACATATAAATTAAATAATCAGTTACCTAAGAATATATTAGATAAATTACCAACAGAAGAAGAAATTAATCTTCATATATATATGGAAAGTGGTGAAAAAAATGAACAATAGTCCGATTCAATGCTTGATACCAATTTATTTAACCCCTTTAGGAAATCCTTATAAATAAAAGATTTGCGAAGATTTAGATCTTGCACATTTTATATAAAAAATAGATGAAAATGACTAAAAATGGATATTTTTTATAAAAAACGCTTTATTTTGGGGTAGGAATTTGTGACTTGATAACGACATGCCACCCCATCATAATTGATGATAATTTATTGACGAGGTGTGTAATGAAAAAAGGTTTAGAAATATTATTAAACACATATTGGGATAGTAAAGGTTGGAAAGATGGAACAATATCTGAAGAAGACTTCGAAATTGCTAAAGAAGAGGGATTTATGTTTGATTATCCACAATATATATCTCATGATGAATCATTAAAAAAACTTGACTCTTTATTAAAAAAAATAAATCCTTTAGATGTTGCTAATGCTTTTTTATATAGTTTATCGACAAGAAAACTTGAATATCGTTCCATATTAGGAAGTTATTATTTTGGAAAAGCAATACCAAAACATACAATATATGATCCATATAATAATTTAAATTCAAAACATTGTTATATGTGTGGGTGGTATGCTTGGAGCAAGGAGCCAAATGAATATGCTTTAAAGCATGGATTAAATGTATTTAATTTTGAAAGATTTAAATTTGGTGGAGTAAGATATCAATCGATTGATTATATAATATTTGATATTGAACAATTTTTGAAGTTGCCAAAAGTTACACCTGATGATAATGATAGAGAGATTCTAAAAAGAATATTACAATGTGTAAACAAATTGGAACCTAACGATAAAGTTGGAAAGCTTAGCAATATGATAATAAAAGAAAAAATATTTGAAAGCAATAAAAATGAAATGCAGGGTATTTTGAATATTTTAGGAATATGTGGTGTGTTATCATCTGATGAGTTTCCGTGTTATGAAGATGAATTTGTTGATGAATATTGTAGAGACCCAATTGAGCACAAAAATGATTTTGCTTATCCAGTAAATAGATGGAGAGCATCAGATGGTATAAATTATATTAAATTTGAGAAAGTATTTGGGTATAAGTTGTAATTACGAATTATAATTTATTGAGTAGATAGAGATATCTGCTTTTTTTATGTTATAATATGAAACAATTATTAACTTTATTGAATGAGGTGGTTATTATGTATATTGCTTTAAATTCAAAAAAACAAAGAATTCATATTTCAGATGCGTTAGAAGATGATAAATATTATTGCCCTGTATGTGATGAAGAAGTAATTAAAAGGAAAGGGACAATTAATGCCCATCATTTTGCTCATAAAAATAATAGTCAGTGTTTAGAAAAAGATGGTTGGCATTATGATATGTCTGATTGGCATTATGATTGGCAAAATCAATTTCCTGTCGAGAATCAAGAAGTTGTTTTTAAATCAGATAATAAAATTCATAGAGAAGATGTTTTTATTAACGATACAGTTTTAGAATTTCAACATAGTCCCATAACTGAAGAAGAATTTAATGATAGAAATGAATTTTATAATAATCTTGGCTATAAAGTTATTTGGATTTTTGATGCATTAGAAAAAGAGCTCCATCATTATAGAAATTATAGAGATGATGATATTAATTGTTCTTGGAGTCATCCAATTAAATTTTTAGGTAATGTTAATTATCATAATCCAAAGTTAGATGTTTATTTACAAATTGGAGAAGCAATATGGTATAGACAACCAGATTACAAAAAATTAAAAGATTATAAAGAACTTGCAATTGATGGTAATGTAATAAAAATCAGTAAATTGGATGATGGTATTAAAGAGTTTTCTTCTGATGATTATTATAGTGATTTTGAGTTGATAGATAAATTTATACCATTTGAATCTAGGAAAGGTGAAAACTATTTTTATAAAAAGATTACTAATATTCATAGACTAACTGATGAAATATATAACTATGATATCGAAGATTTTTATGGATTTTATGGATATTGTCCACTTGATAATGATGAATTTTATAATCATAAAGAATGTCATGGATGTGGATACTTAGATTCAAATTGTATGAGATGTAATTATAGATTTAGAAATTTAAAGAAAGATCGTGTATCAGAAATTATAGATGTAAAATATGATAGAGATGGCAGAGTTATTTATGTCAAATTAAAATTTGATAATGATATAAAAGAATATAATTTAGAAAAACTGCCTACTTATACTAAAACATTATTAGAATTTGCAGAAAAGAAAAATAATGTTAAGGTTGCTAGATTTATAAATATAAAAACTGGTAAAATAATTCAAATGACTGGTTATGGTTTAAGAATGTTAATAAAAAATAAGAAATGTATTGGTAAGTTATGTAGCGATAATTCAAGCCAAAAAGCATCATCCCAAGAATTTGAAATATATAACTGGGATAAGCCAATATGGTTATTAAAATGGTTTGTTGAAAATGATTAATTTGTTTTATATGAGTGGATGAGAATCCACTCTTTTATGTTATAATAGATAACCATATAGGTGGTGTCTTTATGAAATGGAAAGTAGGTATTTATGCAAGGGTTTCTAGAGATAGTGAATATTCTGATTCTATAGATAACCAATTATCTCTTGTTCGACGTTATTGTATTAATAATAATTTTGATATAGTTGAGACGTATATTGATGATGGATATAGTGGTACCAATTTTTATAGACCTGGTTTTGGTAAAATGTTAAATGATGCGAGAGAAGGAATAATAAATTGTATTATGGTAAAAGATTTATCAAGATTTGGTAGAAATATGGGATGGGTTCAGGTTTATTTAAGTGATTTGCTTCCGAAACTAAAAGTAAGATTTATATCTATCAATGACAATATTGATAGTAATGATTGTGAAGAATACTATGATGAATTAAATGTGAAACTTATTGCTATGATGTATGAACATTATGCCATTGAAGGTTCTAAAAAAGTAAAACAAATAAAACATATGCAGCAATTAAGTGGACAGTATATTGGAGTATCTGCTCCATATGGATATTTAAAAGATCCAATGGATAATCATAAATTGATTATTGATAAGTATGCGTCCGAAGTAATAAAGAAAATATTTAAAATGACTTTAGAATTAAAAAGCAAAAATGAAATAGTTGATGAATTAAATAAAGAAGGCATTTATCCACCATCTAAATATAAAGCCGAAGTAATAAAAGTAACGAGTGAATCAACTAAAGTATCCTCTAAATGGACAACAGAAATGGTAAGACAAATATTAAATAATGAAGTTTATATAGGTAATATGGTACAAGGAAAAGTTACTAAACCAAGGAGAAAATCTAATAGGAGAATAAAGACTAAAAAAGAAGATTGGATAATAGTTGAAAATACACATGAACCAATAATTAGTAAAGATGATTTTGAATCTGTTCAAAGAATATTAAATTATAGTTCTGTTATGTTAAAGTCAGATGATATTGTATTAAGATACTTAAAATGTCCTGATTGTGGTAGTAAGTTTTATAAGAAAAAAACTAAATATAATGAATACTACTATTGTAATAATTATAGAAAAAAGGAATGTACCAATCATTCAATTATTAAATCTATGTTAGAAGGAATAGTTTTAGAAGATTTAAGAAGTAGAATAAACAAGGATATAAAAGAATTAACTAAAGAATTAGTTGAATCAACTATTAACGTTATATATGTATATGATAATGGTAAGGTTGAGATAGATTATAAGAGTTAAACGATGGAGGTAGTAAATATGCTTGAGATAACAAAAGAAGATATAGAAAGTTTAAATGATACTGATTTAAGAACATTGATTGGGAGATTATGTGAGGCTGATTTATATGCTTTAGGTGACAGTACTCGTCATGTATCTTATGGAGGGAAACAAGATGAAAAAGATGGTGGTATTGATGTTAAAGTAGATGCAAGAAAAATAGTTGAAAATAATGGCTTTATTTTAAAAAATAACACTATATTTCAAGTGAAAAAACCATCTATGACTCCTAGTAAAATTAAAAGTGAAATGAAAAATAAAGACGGAAGTTTAAAAGAGTGTATTTTGAATTTATCAAAGTGTAATGGTGCTTATATTATTGTTAGTAGCGGAGATGATTTAACTGAATTAACATATCAGAATAGAATTCAATCAATGAATGATGTGCTAGCTGAATTCAAAGTTAATAACATAGATGTTGAATTTTATGATTGTAGTAAAGTTGCATCATGGGTAAGAAATTATCCTTCGCTGGTATGTTTGGTAAATGATAAAAATCAAAAGCACACAAATGGTTGGACGTCGTATTGTAATTGGTCAAACAGAAATTTGGAAGAATTGCCATTTATAATGGATGATAATTCTGTGATATTGAAGAATGGTTTTAGTAAAGATAGTAAAATCCCACTTCTTGATGGAATTAACGAAATAAGAAATACTTTATTGGATATAAAAAATTCTGTTCGTTTGGCTGGATTGTCAGGGGTTGGTAAAACTCGTTTAGCTCAATCTTTATTTGATGATTCAATAGGTGAAAATCCACTAAATAAAGAGATGGTTATATATGGTGATGTAGGTGATTCTTTATTTCCAGATCCTATTACATTTATTCAACAACTACAAAAAGAAAATAAAAGGATAATATTGATTGTTGATAATTGCGAAGCTACAATGCATAATAAACTAACTGAAATATGTCAACGAGAAAATAGCAATATTAGTTTAATGACAATTGAATATGATGTAAAAGAAGATGATAATGTTGATTCTAATAACTATTATTTAAGTTCTACTTCTGAAGATGTTTTAAGAAAATTAATAAAAAGAGATTTTAGTGATATATCTGATATTAATATAGACACAATAGTTAATTGCTCAGAGGGGAACTTTAGAATTGCTATATATTTAGCTAAATCTATTTTCAAACAGAAAAATATTGGAGTATTAAAATATGATGAATTATTTAGTAGATTATTTTATCAGGGCGGAAAAGTTGATGAAGAATTATTAAAAGTTGGTGAGGTATGTTCTTCATTTTATTCTTTTGATATTTCATACGATTCAGTTGATGAAAAGAATGAACTAAATATAATTGCAGGTTTAGTTTCTATGAATGTACTTGATGTTTTTAGAATGGTAGAAGAATTAAAACAAAGACAAATAGTACAAAAAAGAGGTAATATGCGCGCTGTATTACCTCATGCATTGGCAAATAAATTAGCTATAGATTTTTTTAAGAAATATCCTTGTAACCAAATTATTGAGATTGTTAGTAAAAATCCAAGATTATGTCTTTCTTTTTTTAGAAGATTAAAGTTTTTACATTTATCTTCAGAAGCACAATTCATAGCCGAAACTTTTTTTAAGACTTTAAATGACAATGATCTTATTAATGCAAATAGTCAACTAATAGAAAAGATTAGATGTGTTATGATTTTGAATCCTGAAATGATATTAAAAAGATTAGAAAGCATAAATGACTTGTTATTTTTTACGAGAGAAAATAAAAATTTTTATGAGATAGTTAATATGCTATCTTACATAGCATATGATAAAAATTTATTTAAACGTTCTGTTGAATTAATTATTCGATTTGTATTAAGCGAACGTGAAGGTGAGAACTATAATTCAACGAGAAGTATTTTATACAAGTTGTTTCATGCTTATCTATCTTTTACACATGCACCGTTGACTAATAGATTAGAAATAATTAGTGATTTGTTAAAAGCTGCTGATTATAATAAAAAAATGTTAGGAGTAAGATTAATTGATGAAGTTTTAGAATATGGGCATTTTGTTGGAAGTCCAATCTTTGATTGTGGTTCACAAATTCGTGACTATGGACTTGAACCTAATTTATCTGATTGGTATAAAGAAGGTATTAATTATTGCAAGAAACTATTAGCTGAAGATATTTGTTACGAAGAAGTTAAAGATATCATAGCAAATAATTTTAGAAATCTAGCTTCTATTGGTTTTTATAATGAGTTAGAGGATTTAGTTGATTCAGAGTTGGAGAAGAGAAGTTGGCCAGCTATCTGGATTTCATTGCTAGCAATTAAACGTTTTGATTCTGAAAAAGTATCACCTAAGTTAATGAAAAGAATGGACCTGTTATTGGAAAAAGTAAGACCTCTTTCAATACCCGATAAAATAAAAGTATTTTTTGCTAAAGGAAAAAGAATATATATAAATGTTGATGATACAACAGAAAACGAAAAAGAAATAAACGATAAATTATATAATCTTGGTAAAGATATTGCTTTAGACAAAAATCATATTAAAGATTATATATTACAATTAGATGATACTTGTGCTTTGTATAGAATTAGTTTTTTTGCTAAAGGTCTATATGATAATTTTGATAATAAAGAAGAATTGATTTATACACTTTTAGATTCTATTAATGACAATAATAAAATAATTATAAAAGAAATAGTATCTTCATTAATTAATTTTTATCATAAAGAAAATCCTGAATTATGTGCTAATTTATTAGATGAACTACTTGAAAATGAAAAGTATTGTATTAACTATACATATTTTCAAATGTCATATGAATTAACTGAATCAGATGTTATAAGAATAAAAAAAGCAATTTCATTGGGAAAATTTAATGAACTTGATATAAATCAATTAGATTGGAGCATTAAGACATTAAGCACAGAACAAATAATAGATTTACTGGATTTAATACCTAAAAATACTATTACTAATAATGATATTTTAATGGCTTTACATAGATTAGGCGAATTAAGAAAGGAAGATAGGTTATTAAAGAAATATGTTAGAACTTTTTTAACCAATTTGAATTATGAAAAGTTAAATGAACATAATACTACTATTGATTACCTTATTTCAGAGTTAATTAAATTCTCATTTTCAATAGACGAAGGTAATGAAGATGCGATAATTATTTTTAGCAAAATCAATGGATTAATTGAAGTGAAATATTTGTCTTTTTATTCATATAAATATATTTTAGAGCCTTTAATTAAACTATATCCTTTATCTTTTTTAGATATTTTTGTTGATTATAATGGTGAACCAAGTTGGGAAAAAAGAAATTTTTTTCTAAGGAGTTTTAGTTTAAATCATAATATTTTATTATATATAGATGATGAAATAATAATTGATTGGATGATTCATGCTGATAAAGTATTGGAATTATCGTATCTTGTAGAACCTTATGTTTTTGATAAAGAGAAAAACATTTATGTTTGGAGCAAGCTGGGTATGTATTATATAGAAAACTATTTTGATGACATTACTATTATGAAAAACATAACTTCACAAGTTTATCCAAATTCTTGGAGTAATGAATATTCAACAGTTTTGAAGGAAAGAAAAAATTTATTTTTAGAACTGAAAAATAGTATCAATCCTATTGTTTCAAATATAGGTAAAGTTAAATATGATACAATTTTAAAACAAATAGATATTTCGTTAGCTCACGAGAAAAAAGAAAAAGAAGAAAGATTTAATACTTTTGAATAACTGTTTAATATTTAAGTGTAGAGTAGGTACATAATCTACTCTTTTATGTTATAATTATATGTGTTCGAGACTTTGAAAAGGAAGTGAAAATTATGGAAAATGTAGAAAAATCGTTCTCAAAAACCAGTATCAACTGGTATCCAGGGCACATGGCAAAAACTAAACGCGAATTAAAAGAAAAAATAAATTTAATTGATTGTATTTATGAATTAGTTGATGCAAGAATGCCAAAATCATCTAAAATAAAAGATATTGATGATTTAATTAAAGATAAACCTAAGATATTAATAATGACTAAAAAAGATTTATGTGATATTTCTGTAACTAAATTATGGATAGAAGAATATAAAAGGTTAGGATATACAGTTTTATTAATGGATTTAACTAATAATAAAGATTATAAAGAATTATTTTTAGTAACTAAAAAATTAATGGCTCCAATACAAGAAAAAAGAAAAGAAAAAGGATTAAAAGAAAAGGAAATAAAAGTGGGTGTTATAGGTATTCCAAATGTAGGGAAAAGCACTCTTATTAATAAATTAGCTGGTAAAAAAGTGGCTAATGTTGGTAATAAACCTGGTGTTACCAAACAAATTAATTGGTTAAAAACTAATCAAGGATTTTTGCTTTTAGATACTCCGGGAATACTATGGCCAAAGCTAACTGATAATGAAGAAGCTTTATGTTTAGCGGCTACTGCTACAATTAAGCCTGAGATTTTAAATATGACAGATATTGGAGGATACTTAATTAATTTTTTAAAAAATTATTATCCTGATAAATTGGTTTTAAGATATAAAATTAACATTGATAACGATATAGAAGAAATATTTAAGAAAATTGCTTTAAAAATCGGGGCATATAAAAATAATGAAGTAGATTATGAAAAAGTAAGTTTAAAAATATATAATGATATTATTAATGGAGTAATTAAGGAAGTGACATTTGATCAGTGGAAACAGATTTATTAAAATATGAAAAAGAATTATATGAAAGTGGTTATAATTTTATTTGTGGAACTGATGAGGTTGGAAGAGGCCCATTAGTTGGTCCAGTTGTTGCTGCTGCTGTAATTCTTCCTAAAAATTATCATTTAGAAGGATTAACTGATTCTAAAAAATTGAGTGAGAAAAAAAGAAATGAATTTTATGAAATATTATGTAAAGATGCAATTAGTTATGGAATTGGGGTAGTTGACGCTAAAACAATTGATGAAGTAAATATATATGAAGCTTCACGATTAGCCATGGAAAGAGCTATTGATAATTTAAGTGTTACTCCAGATTTTATTTTAACTGATGCTATGCCTCTTTTTAGAGATAATTATAAAGCCATTGTTCATGGTGATGCTTTATCACTTTCAATTGCTGCAGCTAGTGTTATTGCCAAAGTTACACGTGATAATATGATGTATGAACTTGATAAAAAATATCCAGAATATGGTTTTAAAAATCATAAAGGGTATCCGACTAAAAAACACCTTGAAAATATTTCAAAATATGGTATATTAGATAATTATAGGTTGTCTTATAAACCTGTTAAAGAAATTATTGAAAAGAGGAAACATGAAAAAGTTACTTAACAATAAATTAATTAAAAATTATTTAATCATTTTAATATTTACAAATTTATTAGAAATAAGCTTTAGACTAATTAGTCAGTCTAAAGTTTTTGATGTGTCGTTACTTAGAATTTTTATTGGTTTAAATTTTGTTTCATTATTAATTAGTTTTATATTATCTTGGACTAATAAAAAAAGTATTAAGATATTTAATATTATTATTGCTTTTATTTTTAGTATTTATGCATTCTTGCAACTTGGATTTAATAACTTTATTGGGGTTTATATGTCTTTTAATACTACCAGCCAACTTGGAGCAGTTACTGATTATGTAAAAGAATTTTTAGCATCATTTTTATTTAGATTTTATTTAATATTTATTCCATTTATTTTATTGATTATTTATTACATATTTGTTGATAAATTAACTGAAATAAAATTAAATAAAAAATTTGTATTAAAATCTCATATTAAATATGAGCCAGGTATTAGAGCAGTTTCTACTTTAATAATATTATTTTTGTTTGGTTTTATTTATAATGAAACATTAACTATTCCATTTATGCAAAATGAATTACAAACTGTTAGTAATGAAGATTTATTTGCATATCCTAGTGTTCCAAGTTTGGTTATAAATGAATTTGGAGTTATAGGTTTTGGTTTTTTAGATGTTAAATCTTTATATGTTGAACAAAATGATGATTATGTTTTTAGTGAAGGTGAAAATAATAATATAAGTATAAATACTGATAGAACTTTTGATGATACTTTATGGAATGAATTAATAAGTAATGAAAGTAGTAATAAATTAAATAATATAAATAATTACTTAATAAATAATACTATTAGTGATTATAATGACTATACTGGTTTATTTGAAGGTAAAAATTTAATAGTTATTATGATGGAATCTGTTAATGAAATATTTATTAATAAAAATTTATATCCTAATTTTTATAAATTATATAGTGAAGGAATTAGCTTTACTAATAACTATTCTCCTAGAAATAGTTGTGCAACCGGAAATAATGAGTTTAGTGCAATGACTGGTATTTATTCAATTCAAAATAATTGCACTGCTAATGTTTATAGAAAAAATACTTATCCTTATTCAATATTTAATTTGTTTAATAATGCTGGATATAAAACTATGAGTATGCATGATTATACTGAGGCATATTATTATCGTAGTATTATTCATCAAAATATGGGTAGTGGTAAATATTATGGTGTTCAAGATTTAGGTATTCCTTATTATAATGAATATAAAAATTGGGCAAGTGATGAAGATTTTATGGAAGTTGCTATGGATATTACATTAAGTGATACTAGTGAGCCATTTATGCTATGGTTAACAACTGTATCTAGTCATCAACCATATGTTCAATCAAGCATTGAAGGAGACAAATATTTAAGTATTACGGATGGAATGGATTATCCAATGGATTTAAGAAGATATATGTCTAAGTTAAAAACTCTTGATAATGCATTAGGAATACTTTTAGAAAGATTAGAAGAATCTAATGAATTAGATGATACAGTTATAGCTTTATTTGGGGATCATTATCCATATGGACTTAAAGATTCTACAATTAATTATGTGTTAGATTATGATTTAGATGATTATGAAAGAGAAAAAACACCATTTGTAATTTATAATAGTGAAATTAGTCCACAAAGTATTGATAAATATACATCTTATATTAATTTGACTCCAACTATTGCAAATTTATTTAACTTAAATTATGATCCTAGACTTTATATGGGATATGATGTATTTAGTGATGATTATTGGGATGTTGTTACATTTGCGGATGGTTCTTGGAAAAATAATTTAGTATATTACAATGCAGGAACAAGTAGTGTTAAATATTATGTTGATGATGGAATGAGTATCGATGAAATTAAAAATATTAATCAAATAATAACTAATAAAATGCAAATGAGTAGTAATATTATTAAAAATAATTATTTTGAATATCTAGATGAAAATTTAAGAGAGTTAGAAGAAGAGCATAATGTTTATGCTAATGTAGCTGATGATGAAAATTTGGGAGGATAAATGAAAAATTTAGTTATAGTAGAATCACCTGCAAAGTGTAAGACTATTGAAAAATATTTAGGTAGTGAATATAAAGTAGTATCTAGTAAAGGACATATTAGGGATCTTGCTACAACTGGTAAATTTGGTTTAGGGGTTGATGTAGAAAATGATTTTAAACCTAATTATGTAATTATTAAGGGAAAAAATAAAGACGTTAATAATTTAAAAAAAGAAGTTAATAATGCAGATATTGTTTATTTAGCAACCGATCCAGATCGTGAGGGAGAAACAATATCTTGGCATATATATGATGAACTTAAAATACCTGATAATAAATATAAAAGAATAGTATTTAATGAAATAACTAAAAATGTAGTAATTGATGCAATAAATAATCCTGGTTTAATTAATATTAATCTAGTTAAAAGTGGAGAGACTAGAAGAATACTTGATAGAATTATAGGTTTTAGATTAAGTAAATTAATGCAAAGAAAAACTGGGGGTAAATCTGCTGGTAGAGTTCAAAGTGTTGCTTTAAAATTAATAGTTGATAGGGAAAGAGAAATAAGAGCATTTGTGCCAAAGGAATATTGGTTAATTGAAGCAGATTTTAATTCATTTAAAGCAGTATTAGAAAAATATCATGGAAAAAATATTGAAATACCTGATGAGTTTTCTGCTAACGAAATATTAGATAAATTAACAAGATCTTTTAATATTGAATCAGTAAGTGAAAAAGAAAAAAATAAAAGTGCTAGAGAAGTATTTAAAACAAGCACATTACAACAAATGGCATCAGTTAAACTTAACTTTGCTCCTTCTAAAACAATGAAAATTGCTCAAAAATTATATGAAGGTGTTGATTTAGGTAGTGAAACTGTTGGGTTAATTACTTATATGAGAACTGATAGTGTTCGTATTTCTGATTCTTTTGTTGGGGAAACTTATAATTATATTAAAAATAAATATGGAGATGATTATGTTGGTTATGTAAAAAAGGGTAAAAAGAATGAAAATATGCAAGATGCTCATGAAGGCATTAGACCAACAAGTATTTTAAGAACACCTGATGAAGTTAAAGCGTATTTATCTAATGATGAATATAAATTATATCGTTTAATATATATAAGAGCACTTGCATCATTAATGAAAGATGCTAAGGTTTTAGCAACAACAGTCATTTTAGAAAACAATGGTTATACTTTTAAAGCTAATGGTAGTGTTTTAGTTTTTGATGGATATTTAAAAGTTTATCAAGAATATGAAGATAGTGAAGATGTAATACTTCCTGATTTTAAAAATTATAAATCTGGTGTTATTACTGCTGATAAAATAACTAAGACACAACATTTTACTAAGCCTGCAGCAAGATATACTGAAAGTAGTTTAATTAAAGAACTTGAAAGCTTAGGTATAGGAAGACCAAGCACTTATGCAACTATTGTTGGGACTATTAAAGATAGAGGATATGTAGTTTTAAAAGATAAAAAATTTGAACCAACAGAAATAGGGGAAGAAACAACAGATAAATTACAAGCGTTTTTTAGTGATATAGTAAATGTAGAATATACTGCAAATATGGAACATGATTTAGATGAAATTGCTGATGATAAAAAGGATAATATAAAAGTATTACATGATTTTTATGATGAATTTGAACCATTAGTTGAAAAAGCTTTTAAAGAAATGGAAAAGAAGGCTCCAGAAGTAACCGGAGAAGTTTGTCCAAAATGTGGTGGAGATTTAGTTATTAGAAGTGGTAAATATGGTGAGTTTGTTGCTTGTAGTAATTATCCAACATGTAAATATATTAAAAAAGAAGTGAAAGAAATAAATGAAATTTGTCCATGTCCTAAATGTGGTAAAGGAATGATTGTTGAAAGAAAAACTAAAAAGGGTAAAATATTTTATGGATGTAATAATTATCCTAAATGTAATTATGCTTTATGGTATAAACCAACGGGGGAAATATGTCCAACTTGTGGTGAATTAATTGTAGATAAAAATGGAAGTAATATTTGTTTAAATTGTAGTGAAAACTCAGATTAACTTCTGAGTTTTTATATGTCTCAATTCTTTTTAATATTAATTGACGGTCCTTCAAGTTTTGTGTTAAAATTATTGTAGGGTAGAAAAGTTTATTATGAATAGGGATGATTAGTATAAAATGAAAAAGAAAAAAATAATTGCTATTACTGGTTTTATTTTTATATTATTAATTGGTATTATATTATTTTATAATAAAACTAATAAGCCAGTATATAAAAGTAATAATGATAAATTTGATACATCAGGGATGTTTACTTATATGCTTGAAACAAGTCAAGGTAGTGGTGAATACAAAGTAGCTACTGATAGTAAATGGCCGAGTGGTTATGAGTATAATGCAACATTATCATATTGTGAAAATGGAAGCACATTACTTTGGAATAGCTCTAATAGTGTTACGGTAAATGTTGATGTATCTGATAAATGTTATTTATATTTTGATATAATTCCACCAGATGTAACAGTAAATACAAATAATACTGGTAATACTTATAATGCATCGACTCCAGCATCACTTAGTTGTAGTGGAGCAACATCAACTTATAATCAAAAATATCAAAGAATAGAAATTTCCCAAATTAATAATAAATATACAACTTGTAATTTAACTTATCAAACACCTAGTAGTAAAACTTATTTAAATAATAAAATAATAGGTTTGTCTGGACAAACACAAGGAACAGGGCAAGTGGTTCATGAAACTATAATAACTGAATCATGGACGTCTTTTAGTGGTAATTTTATGGTTCGCGAAAGCGATGTTACATATAATGACTATGGCGATTACATAATTATTTCAGGGCCAGCATCTGGAACGATGTATTTTAATTCTTCTCTGGATAGTGATATGAGAATTTGTGCAAATTTTAACAATTCAAACGATAGTATTGTTGTTGGTGGAACAACTTTAAATAATAATAATTCATGTATTGAAGGTAGTTTTTTTAGTTTGACAACTATAACTGTGTCTATTTCTGGTAATGTTCGGTTAGATTTTGAGGAAAAAATAACTATTCAGACTAATGCTGGCTATAGATATGAGGGAAAAAATCCAAATAATTATATATGGTTTAATAATGAATTGTGGAGAATAATAGGAGTATTTGATTCAGCATCACATGGACAAAGTGGAAACTTAGTAAAAATAATAAGAGAAGAATCAATTGGAGGACTAGCATGGCATAAGTCAGGAACAAATGATTGGAGTGCATCAAGTTTAAAAAGTTTGTTAAATGGAGCATATTATGATTGGGATAGTAATAAAAGTAGTGTTTCAACATATTGTTATGGTTATTCAACAACCGTTCCAGGAAATTGTGATTACAGTGAAATAGGAATAAATGATACATATAGAAGTATGATACAAAATGTAACATGGTATTTAAGAGGATATAATAGCCATATGGCAACAGCAGAAAGCTTTTATAATTATGAAAGAACTACAGGAACAGTATATAGTGGAAGACCAACAGAGGAAGAAGGATATATAGGATTAATTTATCCGAGTGATTATGGATATAGTGTTCTAGCAAGTAGTTGTGCAAGGACAACAAATTTAGGTTCATATAGGTCATCTTCATGTGCAGG
>CASFPB010000047.1 GCA_949296605.1 uncultured bacterium | reverse complement strand
TCCATTAAATGAAGAAGCAATATATTTAACATATAATTCAGAAGTAAAAGTATCAGATACTGGTGGAGTACAAAATACTGGAATAGAAAATTCAGTAAGAGTTGGAATAGTTCAAATAGGACGTGTAATTGGTGATGGTAGTGTTGATACAGATGTAGTAACAGGTATTACATGTAAGGGTGGTGATTCTGTTACAGGAATATGTAGAGAAGCCCAAATATGGGAACCAAATGATACAAAACACGTTCAAAATGCAATTAATTGGTATAACAAATCTTGTTTAACTAGAAAAGCAGATCCAGATGGTTCTAATGTTTATAGTAATTCATCTTACAATGATGGTGTGGTATGTACTGAAATAACTGATAATGATGGTGCAGGATATGATCCACTTCCAACATACTCAATTAGTAGAGACTTGGGCGTAGATGATAATGTAAATATTTATGATGGTGCAAGATATAATACTTATACTAGCAATACTGTTGATTATAAAACTTATTTTGAAGCTGAAGATAAGTCTGATTATAAATTAGTAGAATTCCCTACATTTACTGATACAACAAAAATGATAAAAGGTGAAAACAGAGAAGCATTCATGACTTTAGCACCAAACAGTATAACAAAAGTAAGAGTATATATTTGGATAGAAGGACAAGATATAGATAACTATGATTTTGCACAATTAGGAAAACAAATATCTGTAAGTTTTGGATTTACAAAAGAAAGATACGAAGAAACAGATATACCTGGTTATGATGGTCCATCAACAGATATAACTGGAACTACATTTAGTTATGTAGCAACAGGAGAAGTTGTATTATCTGATGAAGCAATTGCAGCAGGAGTACAATATAATACATCAAATAAAGGATTTGTAATTCCAAAAGATTATGAAGAAGAATTTACATTTACTGACAACGAAGTTCCAAAAACTGCAACATTTGCTGATGGAACTTGGACAGTAAATTAATTACTTAATTTATAGATATAAAAGAGTGATTTAAAAATCACTTTTTTATTATGCAATAATTTTTAATCAAATTATATATGATTGAGTAATTTTATTTTTGGCTATAATTATATATTTTTAAATAAATTTTTTGATTTATTGTTGTTTTAATTAATACAATTTATCAATTAAATATTGGTTAATTTTGTTATTCAAAATTACTATTTTAGTTTGTCAAATTTTGTTGAAAATTATCATATTCTGTGCTAATATATTTATATTAGGATAGCAGATGTGGATGTGAGTAAATGAAAGATAAAAATGTAATTAGTAAAGTGCTAAACATATTTATGAATGTTTTTATTGTTGTCTTAGGTTTAGTTTTATTAATATCAATTTATAATATTATTCAAGTTAAAGTACTAAAGAATGATAAGTCCAGTTTTTTTGGTTATTCTTTGTTTGAAGTTACTTCGGGTAGTATGAGCCCAGAGATTGAAAAGGGAGATTGGATTATAGTAAAATATAAAGACGATATTGAGGTTGGGGATATTGTTACTTTTAAGGATGAAAAAAAATATATAACTCATCGTGTTGTAGCTAAATATAATGAAGTATATACAACACGAGGTGATGCTAATAATGTAAATGATGATTCTATAGTTAAAGAACAAATAGTTGGAGTAGTAGTTAAAATTCTTCCTTGTTTTGGTATCTTTAGAGCAACAATTTTTAATCCTTATGTATTAATTGCGTTAATTGTTACTTTATATATTGTAAATTTAGTTTTCAAAAAAGATCAAGAAACTTCTAATAAAGTTATAGATAATGTAATTAAAAATATTTTGATTAAAATAAGAAAGTTTATTAATGATAAATTGTTAAAAAATAATAAAACTAAAAATGTTACTAATGATGTTATTAATAATGATAGTGTTTCTATTACACAAGTTAATAATGATAGTATTAATGATAAAGAATCATCATCAACTGATCAAAATTATGATTTTTTTGCTGATTCTAGTCCTATTAGTTATGAAAGTGAAAATTCTAACAATGAAACAATTGATGTGGATGAAAATTTTGATAAAACAATGTATTTTAGAATGGTAAAGGTCGATAAAAAAGATTTGGATTCTCCAAAAATAGATGAAATAGATGAAGTTGTTGAAACTAAAGAACAAGATGATTTAAATATTGTTAATGAAACAGAAGCTGAAAAAAACTTGGAGATATTATATTCAAAACGGAAAAAATTTCAAAACATTATTGATAAAGCTATGTTTATGAAAGGTGAAGAATTAGAAGAATTAATTGATGTTTTAAATGAAAATGCTAAGCTTACCACAAATGAAGCCACTATTAGAGAAATTTTGATACAAAATTATATTGATGGTAAATATTATAATTATTGTGGTAATGTTAATGTCGAGTATGATGGGAGAAACATTAATTCGAGGTTATCACAAGCAATAGATGCTTTTTCAAATGATTTAATTGATAGTTATAAAGGAAATGATAAAAATTATAGTTTAAAAGTTAATAAATATTCTAATTACTTACATTTAATTTTGTATATTGAATTTTATTATAATAGTAATTTAAATATAAATGATAAAAGAAAAAATTATAAAAATAAGATTTTAAAATTTTTAAATTCAACTGATTTTTCTGCTGAACAAATTGATAAAATGGTTAATGATATATTAAAGATTCAAAATAAATATAAAAATATGTTAAAATATGTAATTAATAAATTAGATACTAATGTCTTTAAATTAAAATATAACCAATTATCTAAAAAAAATTTGGAATCTGTTTTATTAGAACATAATATTAATTTTAGTAATGTTTATAGTGATTATATTATTGATAAAACTTATAGTGATGGCATTATTGCTGAAAATAAAATTGAGGTTTTATTAAATTTATTATTAATTCAATTATTAAAAAATATGTATATTGGAACTGTTGATACAAAATATATTATTTATATTAATGAAGATTTGTATAGTAAAGTTAATAAATTGGTGCAAATTTTTAAGATTATTGAAGATGAATATGCCAAAAATAATATAATAATTTTAGTAAGATATGAAAAGTTATTTGAAAATAAGAAGAATATTGTTAAATTAATAAATGCCGGTTATAAATTTGCTACTGATGCACGGGGAATTGATAATGCTTTAAATGAATCTATAATTCAAATGATGGAATATATTTTTGTTGATAAAAATGATTTAACAGATAAATACGATAAAATTGATGATAGTTTAAAAGAAAAAATCCTCTATGATGATATTGATGAAAAAGTTGGAGGTTATTGGAGTGAGTAAGTATGAACACATTTTTTAGATTTTTTTATGAGTTTGTTTCAATATTTTTTGATGGAATATTTATGATATTCAAAGGATTAATAAATGGAATAAAGCAAATATTTAGTTTTGGAGATTACGCTAAAGTTGTAAGTAGTTATAAGGATGCTTTTAATGGCAATGAAACACTTTTTGTAATTGTTACTATTATTATTTTGATTATTATTGTAGGTATTATAGGTTTGTTGCTATTTCTATTAATTAAGAAGATAAAAAGAAAAATTACTGAAAATTTTAGTAAAGATGAACTTTTAAATGAGATTGGTAATTTAAATGATAAAGTTCGTAAGTTAATGAAAGAAAAAGACGAATTAATGGCTATGAAGGTTTCACAATTAGGTATTAATCCTGATGAAAATGAAGAAACTGAAAAAACAAATAGTGATGAAGATATTGATATTAATGGTATAAGATTCCCTAAGTTAAATGCTATGGACATTCAATTTGCTGATTATAAAGTAAAAAAATATGATAATAATTTTACTTTGGAAGAATTAATTGATGATTTTAGATGTTTTTCTGCTAGTCAATTAAATTTATATTATGATTTTTCGATACTTAGACCATTTTTTGCGGGTTTAGCGTGTGGGAAATTAATTATTTTACAAGGTATATCTGGAACTGGTAAAACGTCTCTTGCTTATGCATGGGGAAAGTTTGTTAGTAAAGATTCTTGTGTTTCATCTGTTGAACCATCTTGGCGTGATAAATCAGATTTTTTAGGATATTTTAATGAATTTACAAAAAAATTTAATGAAACTAGAGCTTTAGGAGAAATTTATGTATCTTCATTTGATGATGATGTGCATACAATAATACTTGATGAAATGAATTTAGCTCGTGTTGAATATTATTTTGCTGATTTATTATCTATATTGGAAATGCCTAGTAGAGATGAATGGATTGTTGATATTGCTCCGAGCGGATGGCCAAGAGATCCTAAAAAAATTATTAATGGAAAGTTAAAATTACCTGAAAATTTATGGTATATTGGAACTATTAATAACGATGATTCAACTTTTATGGTAACCGATAAGGTTTATGATAGAGCTACTCCAATAGATATTAATACTAAAGTAGCGCCATTTAAATGTCGTGAACAAGAAGCAATCAATATAAATTCTAGCTTTTTGGAATCGTTATTTGCTGATGCTGTTGAAAAATATCCTGTATCAAAAAAAGTTTTAGACGATGTAGCAGAGGTAGATAGTTATGTAATAGAACATTTTCGTATAGCGTTTGGAAATCGTATAATGAAACAATTAAATATTTTTATTCCAGTATATGTTGCATGTGGTGGAGATGAAATAGCAGCTTTAGATTATTTTATTGCTAAAAAAATATTAAGAAAATTTGATCAATTAAGTGTTGCCTTAATTCGTGATGAAGTTGATCCATTTATTAATTATTTAAATAAAAAATTTGGGAAAGGTGTTATGAAAGAGTGTATTAATTATTTAGAAACTCTTAAGAAAAGTATATAGAAGGGATTGTAGTGTATGGACAGTTTTAATATTGAAATACCAGAAGATAAAAGTAAAAAGTGTCAACAATTTTTTAAAAAATTAGATTCACAAATGGTATTTAAGTCTAGTTTTTCAGGTAGTTTGTTATCTTTTGATTGGTTAGATGAAATAGAAAATGCTTGTCCATTTATTGATATTATTATTCGTATCCCTAAATTTGCATTAATTCGTGAGGAAGAAGTTGTAAAAATAGAAAAGTCTAAAAAAATTACTCTTGATAGTGTAAAAGACTTATCTAAACATACTAATTATATTAATAAAGCAGATAAAAAAACTAATACTGTTGAACCTAATAAAATTTTAGATGTTCGTAGTGAAGAAACTTTTAATATTTATGAAAATAGATTCTTATATACCTTGTTGTATGATTTGGACAAATTTTTAGCTAGTAAAGAAAAACTATTAAAAAATTTTGATTTAAAAGATAATAAAATTTTAGGATATAAAGGTGTTACTTCTACTAATGAAGAAAAAATTAATATTGAAGTTACTATGACTTCTTCATCTTTAGCTACTTCAAATAATAATGATGCTTTCAAAGACGATTTAAAAAAAATAAAAGAAAGAGTAAAAAGAGTTAGACAATACATTTCAAGTTGGCAAAAAAGTGATATGATGAAAGCATTAGATGCTGCTAATATTTCTTTAGTTAAGCCCCCATTAAAGAAAACAAATCTTATTTTAAAAAATCCCAATTTTAGAATTGCAGTAACTTTGTGGGAGTATTTAAATAAGTATGAGGAAAATAATGAAAGTGAAAAGGATAATGTTAATTCTGAAAGCGATGTTCTTAAAGGATTTATGAACCATGCCTTTTTAATTGATTATATGGTTCTTGATTCTATGAGTAAATATAAGCGAGAGCAAAAAAGAAATATGGTTAAATATTCTATTATTTTGCTAAATGAAGAAATTAAACGAGTAGTTTCACTTTTAAGTAGTTGTGGTTATGATATTTCTAATGAGGAATTGTTAAATTTAATAGCAAAGGAAATAAATAAAGAAAAAAGTGATCGTCTTGTTGGGGTAGATGATGTTAAGAAAAAATTTAAAAGTGCTTTTGATGAATATTTAGAAAGGGTTCAGGAAAATTTATGAAAAACGCGAAAAAAGTATTGAGAATATTAAAAAAAATATTAAATGTTGTTGTTACAATATTTGTTATTTTTTTCCTTTTAATAGTATTATTACAAAGATTTAGTGATAATAAAATATCATTTTTTGATTTTCGTTTATTTACTGTAATTACTGGTAGTATGGAACCAAAGTATAATGTTGGTGATGTTTTAGTTGCTAAAGCAATTGATGTTGATGAAATTAAAATAGGTGATACTATAAGTTATTTGGGATCTAGTGGTTCTTTTAAAAATAAAGTTGTTACTCATGAAGTTGTAGATATTGAAAAAGATGTTGATGGAAAATATATTTTTCATACTCAAGGAATTAATAATTTAATTGAAGATCCAATTGTATATGAAGATCAATTGTATGGAAAAGTTATATATAAAACAGTAATTTTATCCTTTATTTATAAAGTTATCTCAACTAATATAGGAATGTTTATTTTTGTTGTAATACCTATTCTTTATATCGTTAGTAGTGAATTATTGACATTTATGTTGGAAAAGGCTGATAAAAAAAGAAAGGATATTTAAGAAAGGAATACATATGAGAAAACGCTATAGAGTATTTATTAAATTAAATTTATTATCTTTATTTTTATTGGCTGTTTCTTTTATATCAATTACTTTAGCTTGGTTTGCTTATTCTGGCTTAGCAGGAGTAGGTACTGAAGTTGATGTAAGGGCTTGGCTTGTTGAATTTAAAAAAGGTGAAGATGTTGTTACTAATAATATCGTTATATCATTAGATGATATTTATCCTGGTATGGATACTGTAACAGAGACTGTTCAAATTAATAATATGGGAGATTCTGATGCTCAAATTTCTTACAGTATCGATTCTGCAAGAATATTGGATGAAGAATTTATTGGGGAAGACAGTTTAATGTTAGAAGATAAACTTTCTCATGATTATCCTTTTCATTTAAATATTAATTTGAAAAAAAATTTTGTTTTAGCTAAGGGTGATACAAGTGATGTAGAAGTTTCAGTTTCTTGGCCACTTGATTCTGGAAATGATGAAAGAGATAGTAACTGGGGTAATGCAGCTTTTAATTTTCAAGAAAATGAAAAAAATAAAGAATTGCAAAATCAAGATTATCATGCTAATCCTACTTTAAAGGTTATAATAAGTATAAAAGTTGAACAATATACTGGTTTAAATGATTCTCCAGATATAAATTTTTTAAATGGAAATACTATTCTTTATGATGTTGTTGAAAATAAAAAATGTGATAAAATCAGTGATACTTGTATTAAAATGTATGTATTAGATGTAAATAATAAAGTCGGTGATTCTACAGTAAAATTATTACCTGATCTATATAATAATTACATTAGTGGAACTTTTGATAATTATCAGGAACTTTTGAATAATTTGGTCCAAAATTGGAATGTTAGTGTTAGTCCCTTAACTATCGAAGACATTATTAAAGTTATATCACAAGATATTAGTAATTCTTATGTTGTTGTTGATGGGCTTTCTAATGATATAATAGGAAATGTAAATTATCAAAATAGATTACAAGATGAAATAAATAGTGTTATTAATAAAAATGGGTATTATCAGTTTTTAAATAGTAGATTTAAATTTTTGGTTACATCTAATTGTTATTGGATTAATTCTCAATATAATGATAAGGCATTTTCTTTAATAAAAATAGATGATGTTAATTCAAAGGTTTATGCTGAAGATATTTCTGCTACTTGTAGTATTGTTCCGGTTATAAATGTTGCTAAATCGAGCTTAATTGATAATTCTAATTAATAAGTAGTTAAACACTACTTTTTTTTAATTATGAATTATGATAATATTATAATAGGTGGAAAAAATGAAATCAAAAACAAATTTTGAAAAAATTACAAAATTTATTAAAAGTAAGAATTTTTTTATAGCAGTATGTGTATTTGTTTTGACATTATCAACAATTGGTGTTTCTTATGCTTCATTTTTTACTGTTAAAACAAATACTAATAATCAAAGCATTTCTACAGGGACTTTACAAGTATCATATGGAAATGATACGACATCTGCAATTAATAAAGAAAATATGGAATCAATATCAGATGAACTTGGTTTGTCATTAAATGGTGATGGCAATGTAAAAGTTATATTTATCCAAAATACCGGTAGTTTAAATTCTACTTTTACTGTAAATGTCGGTTATGATATGGAAAATTTTACAAATAGACAAGGGTATAAAAGTACAGATCCTTTAACACCCCTTGATTATATAAAAATAGCAGTTTATGAATATAATGGTATAAATGATGAAACTTTAATTGTTGGTCCTGTTACAATTGCAGATTTGCCAATTTATTCTTCAAATTCTGATTATAGATATAATCGTTATTCTTTATTTTTTGATACTGTTGGTGGCACGTCAAATGGAGATGCAACTAAGACATATAAAATAAAAACTTGGTTATCTGATAAAGCTATTCCTGCAGCGAGATATACTTATTTTTATATTAATTCTGAAGTTGTTGCAGAAGTTGAAAATGCAAAGATGAGTTATAATTTATCAGGGGTATTAAAAAATTCTAGTAATTCTGCTTTAAATGGTGCAGTAATTTCTTTACAAAATGGGTCAATAAAAACTACAACTAATTCTAGTGGAGCATTTAGTTTAAATGGAGTTTATCCTGGTGTTTATAATTTAGATATAACATATAATGGTATCACTTATAAAGGTAATTTGACTGTAGAAGAAGGTGATAGTAATAAATTAACAAGCTTAGGTTCTAGTTTTTCTGGAAGCACTTCATCTATTTTTTACATAGCAAAAAATTATGGAACGACTATATCTAATATAATTAATAAAAATAACATAACTACATATTCGACTGCTATTAATTTTACTAGTGGGGCTACATATAATTTAAATCCAACATATAAACTTGTTGGTGGTTCAGAAGAAAATATTAATAATTTTAATATTACATTAAATGAAAGCACAAAAATGTATAATATTACAATAAATTAAAACGTAAATTAAAAAATATATTGATTTAAAATGAATAATTTGTTAATATTATAATAGGAGGAGGAAATAAAATGGAAAATAGAAAAAATACTATTTTATTGACAGTAATAGCAGTAGCAACATTATTAGTAGCGGTTGTAGGAGCCACATTTGCGTATTTTACAGCGCAAGGAACTGGTTCACAACAAAAGGAAATTGAAGTTACTTCTGAAACAATAAATTCAATGGCATTTTACATTGATAAAAATATTGATATAGAAGCAACTACTGCTAATTTTACACAAGGTGGAAGCGATGTTACTGATACAATAACAGCTACAGCTACATTTAATGCTAATAATCAAGATGCAGCAACATTCTGTTATACAGTAGATTTAATTGTTAATTCTAATACTTTTGAATATACTGCAGAAAATACAGAACAATTACCTGAACTTACTTTACATGTAACTAAAGATGCTGGAACTACAAGTGCACCTGTTGATATTATAGCTGAACCTACTACAAAAAGTGATCCTGGTGATTTAACTGGTGATTCTCCAAGTACTATTAATATTCCTACTACTGCTGGTGGAAGCAATTTTAAACATCAAATTTCTGCAGCTGCTGGACAAAGAGTTGTAGATACTTGGAAAGTTACAGTTACTTTTGTTAACCATGATTTTGATCAAAGTAGTTTAGGAGAACAAGGAACTGGAGAAGTTAACACAGGTAAAGAATTTAGAGCTTCATTAAAATTTAGTTCTACAGCATGTGCTTAATAACTTAAATGTAAAAAATAAGAAAGATAGTTAGAATATTTTCTAAATATCTTTTTTTTATGCCTAAAAAATAGTAAAATGGTATTGAAAGAAGGAATAATATGAATGGTTTGATACTTACACTAGTAAGTGGTTTATTTTTCTTAATAGGAATAATCATTTATAAAATTGTAAAGCATAAAAAAGAGTTAACGATTATATCTATGTCATGTGCAATGATAATAATAATAGGATTAATAGTAACTGATTTAATACCGCATTTAATAGAAATGAATAATTTTTTATTAGTTATATTTGTAGTAATAGGATTATTATTTATATTATTTATTGATAAGTTTATACCACACCATCACCATGATCATCACGAAAATGATGAACATACAAAATCACACCAACATCATTTAGAACATATTGGTATCATTACAATACTTGCATTATTACTTCATAACTTTGTAGAAGGAATGGCGCTTTATAGTGTAACTATGGAAAACTTAAAAAGTGGAATTTTGATGTGTATAGGAATAGGCTTACACAATTTACCATTTGGATTTCAAATAGCAACATATGATGAAAAAACATCTAATAAGGCATTAATAATATTATTAGTATTATCTGGTTTACTTGGAGGATTAACAATATACTTATTTGGTAATATTAGTCATTTAGCTGAAGGAATAATAATTGCAATAACACTTGGAATGATAATTCATATATTATTTTTTGAATTGTGTAAAGAGGTATGGGATAATATTAGAAAAAAAGAAACAATTTATGGTATAATTATAGGGATACTTTTACTATTAGTGATTAACTTAATATAAGAAGGGTAGTGAATTATGAAAAAAGTATTAGTTACTGGTGCAGCTGGATGTATTGGAACACAAGTGATTAAATATTTACTAGCAGAAGGAAAATATGAAATAACAGCCTTAGATTTAAAAAATAAGACTGTATTTAGACGTCTTAAAAAATTTAAAAAAAGAATAAATATATTATATGGCGATATTGGAGATAGAGTTTTAATTGAAGCTTTAATAAAAAGTCATGATATTGTAATTCATTTAGCTAGTGCATTACCACCGCTTTCTGATATGAAAAAAGGTTTAGCTGAAATAGTAGAATATGATAATACTGAAAATATAATTAGAGCAATAAGTTATTATAATCCAAAGTGTCATTTAATATATGCATCTACAACAAGTTTGTATAAAGAAAAGGAAAATGTAACAGTAAAAACTAAAATAGAGTTAAGTGATTATGATTATTTTTCACTTGCAAAACTAAGAACAGAACAATTGATAAAAGAAAAATTAAAAAATTATACAATATATAGAATTCCATTAGTTTTAGGATATATGGATGAAGATGCATTTATGTATCATATAAAAAAAAGCAGCGTAGTTGATGTAGTAACTAAGGAAGATGCTGCGTATGCATTTGTTAAAGGAATAAAATATTTAGATAAATTAAATCGAAAAACATTTAATGTAACTAGTGAAGAACCTATATTATTTGATGATTTATTAATTAATATTTTAAAAATAAGAGGACTAAGTTGGAATTATGTTTTAAGTAGATTATTTTTAGAAAAAAATTATTATAGCCCAGTATGTAAAGATAAAGATGAACTTGATTGTATAATACATTATAGAAATGATTCATTAATAGAATATTTTAATAGATTAAAAAGAAGAAATCAAAAAAGGAAATTTGCTAAATTCTTAGCAAAACCTCTTATTAGGAATAAATAATGATTGGATTAGCACTTGCTGGTGGAGGTTCAAGAGGAGCATATCAAATTGGGGTATATAAAGCTTTAAAAAAATGTCACATAAAAATTGATGGTTTTGTTGGAACTAGTATTGGAGCTTTAAATGCTGCAATGCTTGCCTCAAATAGAGAAAAAGAATTATATAATTTATGGAAATCTATAAATATGGGAAACATATTTGGTTTTAGTGATGATTTTGTAAAAAATTTAGAAAAAGAAAAATTTGATTTTGATTTAATTAAAAGTGGATTAATAAATTTTAAAAAAATAGTTTTAAATAAAGGTATAAGCTTAGAAAATTATAGAAAAGTTTTGAAAGACTTGAAAATTGAAGAAACTTTATATAAAAGTGATAAAGACTTTGGATTAGTTACTGTAAAATTTCCTGAATTTAAACCTTTATATTTATTTAAAAATGACATAAAACCTAGTTTACTAAATGAATATATAATTGCAAGTTGTTATTTACCTATATTTAAAATGGAAAAAATAATAGATAATAAATATTATTTAGATGGTGGGTTTTATGATAATTTGCCTGCAAATGCTTTATTAAAAAAAGGTTATGATTTAGTATATGCTGTTAATTTAGATGCTATTGGAATAAAAAGACCATATTTAGATAAAAGTAAAGTTATAGAAATTAAACCTTCGAGAAATTTAGGAAGTATATTAAATGTAAATAAAGATAAAATAAATAAAAATATTGAGTTAGGATATTATGATACAATAAAAATTATAAAAAAATTAGATGGATATAAATATATATTTAAAAAAAGGTCGGCTTTTTATTATAATTTCTTATTAAAAAACATAAAAAAAAGAACAATGAAAGAAACTCAAACTTTTTTTAGAACGACTGATTCTAAAAAATTAGTTATAAAAGCATTAGAGTATGTTATGAAAAAAGAAGGGTATAGTTATTATGAAATATATAATCCATATAAAGTAATAAGAGAAATAAAAAAGTTAAAGAAAAAACTTGGAGTTTATAAATTCATTAATCAAATAAGTATTATATGAGAGGGTTAAATGAAGTTAACAAAAGTTGGAAAGATAGTGTTAGTTTTATTAATATTAATAAGTGTAATAAGTATTATAGTATATATGAAACTTAATGAAATTAAAGATATACATAGTATTATTTCAAATGATTTTTATGATATAAAAATTGATTTTGAAAAAACAAAAATAAAAGATTTAAATAATAAAATTGAAGAGTATATAAAAAACAAAGAAAATGAATTTATAGCAATAGTAGATGAATCAGGAAAAGTGCAAACAAGTAAATATAATTTAATTATTAATACAGAAACTAAAGAGTTTAAAAATTTAGTAAGCACTCATGTATTAACATTTTATTTTACAGGTGGAGCTCACTATGTAAGGGAAGATATAACACATGTTTATAATGTTGATGAAAAAAAATACATAAATCTTAGTGACTTATTAATAAAAGATAGTGAAGATTTATTAAAAAATGTAGTATTAAAATATTTATATAAATATGGTGAAGAAAAGGGAATATTATTTAATGATTGGCAAGTTGAAGATGGGACAAAAATAACGGATAAAAATTATGAAAATTTTTATTTAGATAATAATGGATTAAACATATTATTTCCACCATATCAAGTAGCTAGTTGGGCAGATGGTGAGGTAAAAATAACAATACCATTTGAAGATTTAGAAAATATATTAAAACCAGAATATATGGAAAAAACAATTGATACTAGTATAGATATAAATAAACCAACAGAAAGAAATTTAGATAATTTTAAAGATAAAAAATTAATAGCATTTACTTTTGATGATGGACCAAACACATCAACTACAAGCAGACTATTAGATGGAATAAAAGAATATAATGCTAAGGTAACATTTTTTGTTTTAGGAAGCAGAATAAATAGCCATCAAGAGGTATTAAAAAGGGCATATGAAGAGGGAAATCAAATTGGATCTCACACATACAATCATTTAAATTTATTATTATTAAGTGATTCGAAAATTGTTGAAGAAATAAGTAAAACAGATGAAGCAATAAAAAATATAATAGGAACTTCTCCAGAATTATTAAGACCGCCATATGGAAACGTAAACGATAATATAAAACAATTATCATCTAAATATATAATTAATTGGAATGTTGATACAGAAGATTGGAAATTAAAAGACAGAAACCTAATTAAAGAAAATATATTAAAAAATGCAAGAGATGGTGCAATAATATTACTACATGATATTTATACTGAATCAATTGAAGGGGCATTACTTGCAATGGAAGAGTTAGAAAAAGAAGGATATGCATTTGTTACAATTTCTGAAATGGCTAAATTAAAAGGTGTAACACTTGATTATAATAAAACATATTTTAATTTCTAATTCTAATTATAGACTTTTGTTATTAATAAAAAAGTGTTACAATAATTAAGGTTTTAACTAAAATCTAAAATTAAAAAGCAAAAAGGAGTGAAAATATGGGAAGAGCTTATGAAGTAAGAAAAGCAAGTATTCAAAAAACAGGAGCAGCTAAAGGAAAATTATATACAACTTTTGCAAAAGAAATATATTTGGCAGCTAAAAAGGGATCTCCAAATCCAGAAGCTAATATAACATTGAAAAGATTGATTGATAAAGCTAAAAAACAACAAGTTCCAAGTGACATTATTAATCGAGCATTAGACAAAGCTAAGGGTGTTGGACAAGATGAATATCACGAAGTAGTATATGAAGGGTTTGGTCCAGGTGCATCAACTTTAATAATTAAATGTTTAACAGATAATGTAAATAGAACTGTTGGTATGGTAAGAGCAGCATTTAATAAAGTTAATAAAAGCTTAGGAGTTACAAATTCAGTATCATACAATTATGAACATTTAGGTATTCTTTCATTTAAATATAATAATGAAGAAGAAATATTAGAATTACTACTTAATGCAGGTATAGAAATAAATGATATAGAATCTATGGATGGAGAAATAATTTTATCTATGAATCCAAGCGATATGAATAAAGTTAAAGATGAATTAGAAAAAAATATAAAAGATATTGATTATGTAATTGATGAAGTTGGAATGTATGCAAAAGATAAAATAACACTTGAAGGTGAAGATTTAGAAATATTTAATAAATTGTATAAAATGTTAGATGATATAGAAGATGTATCAGAAATTTATACAAATGTAACTATGGATTAATTATGAAAGATAAAAAATTATTAAAGTTAATAATAGTTATAATTACTGGACTTTTATGTTTTTGGCTAATTGCTAATTTAATTGGCCCCGGTATCGCTTCAATAATATATTCATCATTGTTATATGGTAAATATAATACTTTGTTTATATCTGAATTAGTATTATTAATAATTACATTTATAATTCTAATAATTAGAAAAAAATTATATATATTTAAAGAAAAAAAAGAAAAATTTATTCCTAGCATAAAAAAAGGAATGCCAATACTAGTTATAGCAATAATAGTTTTAATATCAAATATTTTAATGCTAGGGGATAAAAATATAGATGTAGCTAATTTAGGCAGTTTAATTTTTTTAGCAATAACAGTAGGAGTAACAGAGGAATTACTTTTTAGAGGTTGGTTACAAAATGAAATTACTGAAAAATTTTCTAATAATAGAAAAGAGATAATTTTATCAATAATAGCAAGTGGATGCATATTTGGCTTCTTTCATTCAGTTAATGTTTTAAGTGGTCAAGATATATTTACTACATTAATGCAAATAATTCAAACATCTGCAATAGGGATATTATTAGGATCTATTTATTTTGTTACTAAAAATATTTCATCAGTTATATTTTTACATTCATTTTATGACTTTGCTGTATTACTAGGAGAAGTAAATAATTATAAAGATTGTATAACATCGTCAAATATTTCAAATACTATGATGATTTCATCATTTTTAATAGCCCTAATATACGCATTAATTTATTTAATTGGAGCATACTTTTTACTTCAAAGGAGTAGTTTAAATAAAGTAACTGGTGATGAAATTAATGAAGTGATAATTAATAAAGACAAAGAAAATAGAAGTAAAGCAAAAAAAACTATTGTAATATCTGTAATTTTAATGTTTCTTGTATCATCGTTTGTTTCAGCAGACGATATTGAAGATTATGAAATATGTTTTGATTATGAAACTATTAAATTTGATAGTGGATCAGCTACATATTTTAAAGATAATGAATTTTTTATTGGTAATTATAAATTTAATTTAGAAAATAACAAATTAAATATTGAAGATATTATTAATAATACAGAATATAAATCTAATATTAATAACATATATGATTTAATTGTCTATGAAGATATTACAAGTTATGTTGTATTATTAAATGGATTAGAAGAAATATATTATTTGAAAATAGATGATATAAATACAATAAATTTTAGTGAAATAGATAAAGAATTTATTAAATATGATGTTCCTGAAATAATGGAAATTGGCTATTTTGAAAATAATAATATAAAATACCCATTATTACAAAGTTCAATTAATGATTATTTTATTATAAAAGATGAAAAAATTATGGTATTAAAATAAACCATAATTTTTTTAATATTTAAAATTATATTTCTTTTCTATCAATATTATCAGAGGATAAAAATTTGTTTTTATCTTTTTTATTAACAAATATAATATTATAATTACAAACATTAGCAATTTTTTCTATATTTTCAAAATTTATATCAGTTTTTTCACGTTCATAATCACTTAAAGTTGATCTACCAATATATGTTTTTTCACTTATTTGTTTTTGGGTTAAACCACTTTCATGACGCATAGTTTTAAGAATTTTTCCAATCATTGTTACCCTCCTTTTATAATTGTCGCAAATTTCCACATTTAATTCTTGAAATGTGGAGAAACTCGGAGTATAATTAAACCATAATAGGAGTGCAGTATATGAAGAAGTTATGTAGTAAAAAAATAATTTTTGTTTTTATATTTATAATGTTAGTATTTGTTATAGTTATAAAAATTATGCCTAATTATAATCAAAAGAAGGAAGTATTAGAAAACAACAAAAGCAACAATCATTTAATAAATGAAAATGCAATAACAATGATGTATGAAACAGAAGCAGGTAGTGGTGAATATCAAACTACTACGGATACTTCATGGCCACAGGAAGGATATGTTTTTAATGAGAGATTATCTGGCTGTGAAAATGGGGGAACACTTTCATGGAATAGTGAGACAAATAGAGTAATAATGATGTCTAATACAAGTGATAGATGTTATGTATATTTTGATGTGTATTATGAAAAACCTCGTCCTTTTTATGAAGAAGTTGCTACTTGGAATATAAATACGGAAACCCCAAATTTTACAAATACAAGTTGTAGTGAAGGGTGTGGAGAATCAACAGTAGGAATATATAAAACTGATGATGATTTAGGAACAAGCTATTATTTTAGGGGTGATGTAGAAAATAATTATGTATTATTTGCAGGCTTCTATTGGAGAATTATTCGTGTTAATGGAGATGGAACAATTAGAATAATATATGATGGCTCAAAAGGATATTTAAATGGAGAAGAAGGAAGCGATAGAGAAATAGGAACAACCAAATTTAATTCAACTTTAGATGATAATGCATATGTAGGTTATATGTATGGAACACCAAATTCTTCAAATTATGCAAATACACATGCTAATATTAATGATTCTGCTATAAAAACTATTGTTGATAATTGGTATAAATCTTATATCTATGATAAAGGTTATAGCTCTTATATAGCAGACGCAATATATTGCAATGATAGAAGTATATATGAAGGTGTTGGATATGGGACTAATGATACAGAATATAATGGAGATTATAGAATGAGATGGGATGTTTATGGAAGTGCTAATCCAACCTTAAAATGTTCTCAAACTAATGATAGATTTAGTGTAAATACAAAAGTAAGCAATGTAAATGCTAATGGAGATTTAGACTATCCTGTTGGTTTAATATCATTTGATGAAGTATCATTTGCTGGTGGAACATTTATGAAAGCAAATACAGAGTTTTATTTAAGCACAGGAGAATGGTTTTGGACTATGACACCGTCAAGTTTATCAACAAGTATAACCCCATTATTTGCAGGAACAGTAGTAGTTAGAGGAACGGGAAGTATGACTACAACACTTTTTCCAAGTTCAGAATCTGTTGTGCGGCCTGTAATTTCTTTAAAAAGAGATGTTCAAATTACCGGTGATGGAACTATAAATAACCCATATACAGTTGTATAAAAAAAATAAAACTTCTAATTAAACTACTAGTGTAAATATAACAACAATATAATATAAAATGGTAAATAAAGTGGTATAATATAAATGAATTGGTGGTAAAATGAAGAAGTTTAAATTGAAAAAATATAATATTATTTTATTTACATTTATAATACTTACATATTTAGAATTAATATTTAGAATTTTAACTAAAAATTCAATATTTAATATTAGTTTTATGTATGTATTTTTATATAATATATTTTTATCCTGTTTAATAAGTTTTTTGGTAACTTGGGCAAGTAATAAATTAAACAAAATTTTTTATTATATAATATTAGGAATAATAGGTTTTGTATTTTCTTTACAACTATGCATTTATAAAATGTTTGGATTTTATTTTGAATTATCCTTACTTGGAGCAACGGATCAAGTAGCAAGTTTTGCGGGGGATGGTTTTAAATTAATTATTGAAAATATATTAGGTGTTATATTATTATTTTTACCATTAATATTGTTAATAATTTTAAACAAAAAAATAATCATGCGTAAAGCAGAGTGGAAAACAAATATAATTAAATTTGCAAGTTTAGTAGTTATTTTTATTATATTTTTACTTACATTAAATATTAATAATAAAGATATAAATTCTGCAAAAAATTTATATTATGATGTTAATAATAATGAATTAAATATAAAAAAATTTGGTGTTTTAAATTCATTTAGAATAGACATAAAAAGACAAATATTTGGATTTGATGAAAAAATAAATATAGTGAGTCCTGGGGATTTTGAGGATGATAATAATAATGATGAAAAACCTGAAAAGACATATGAATATAATAATTTGGATATAGATTTTGAATCGTTAATAAATAATGAAAATAATAGCACAATTAAAATGATGCATGAATATTTTAATAATGAAACTGGAACACTACAAAATGAATACACTAAATATTTTGAAGGAAAAAACTTAATACTATTTATGGCTGAAAGTTTTAATGAAATAGCAGTAAGAAAGGATTTAACACCAACACTTTACAAATTAGTTAATAGTGGATTTAAATTTAATAATTTCTATACGCCAACAATTAGTAGCACAATAGGTGGAGAATTTCAAGAACTAACTGGTTTAGTTGCAGCATCTGGTTTTTTATCTCCTTGGAAAAGTGGAGAAAATTATTATCCATTTGGAATTGCTACAAGTTTTAAAAATTTAGGATATAATACATTTGCATATCATAATCATACTTACACATTTCAAAGCCGTAATAAATACTTAGCTTCACTTGGTTTTGATAATTTCTTAGGATGTAAAAACGGATTTGAAGAAAGAATTAATTGTAATCAATGGCCAGAATCTGATGTTGAAATGATTAATACCACTTTTGAAGATTATGCAAATAGTGAAAAACCATTTTTTACTTATTATGTAACAGTAAGTGGTCATGGAGATTATGGCTTTAATTATAGTGCAATGTCTAGAAAACATAAAGATGAAGTTAAAGATTTGGATTATTCAGAAAAACCATTAGCATATTTAGCTGCTCAAATAGAATTAGATCAAGCATTAGAATTACTAATCAATAAATTAGAAGAAGCTGGAATACTTGAAGATACTGTAATAGCATTAGTAGGAGATCATTATCCTTATTATTTATCATTAGATGAAGTAAATGAAATAGCTAGTTATGAAAAAGATGGAACAGTAGAAATAAATAGAAGTAATTTTATATTATGGAATAGTGAAATGGATACTATAGAGATAGATAAAGTCGGTAGTCAAATAGATGTCCTACCAACTATATATAATTTATTTGGTGTTCAATATGATTCAAGGTTAATAATTGGAAAAGATATACTAAGCACAGAACCAGGATTAGCAATATTTGGTAATTCTTCTTGGGTTAGTGATAAAGGAACTTATTTTTCAAGCAGCAATAAATTTGTTGCCAAAGATGAAGAAGTAAGTGATGATTATATTAAATATATGAATAATGTTGTGTCAAATAAAATAATAATGAGCAAGTATATAATGACTAATGATTATTATAGAAAGGTTTTAGGTAATTAACATGTGTGGAATAGCTGGTATTGTAACAACAAGAGAAAATAAAAAAGAACTAATTGAAAAAATGAGTGAAAGAATAAAACATCGTGGTCCTGATGGAGAAGGTTATTATATTGATGAAAATATAACATTAGCCCATCGTCGTCTTTCAATAATTGATTTATCCACTGGTAATCAACCAATGTATAATGAGGATGAATCATTAGTTATTGTATATAATGGTGAAATTTATAATTATTTAGAATTACAAGAAAAACTAAAAGATTTAGGTCATATTTTTAAAACAAAAAGTGATACAGAAGTTTTAATTCATGGCTTTGAAGAATGGGGATATGAATTACCTAAATATTTAAGAGGTATGTTTGCATTTGCAATATATGATAAAAACAAGAAAGAATTATTTTTAGCGAGAGATAATTTTGGTATAAAACCCTTGTATTATGCATACATGAATAATACATTTATGTTTGCATCTGAAATAAAAGCATTTTTAGATTTACCAGATTTTAAAAAGGAATTAAATGAAGAAATATTAAAATCGTATTTAGAATTTAGTTTTGTTCCAACAAATGAAACATTTTTTAAAAGTGTTTTTAGGTTAGATGCTGGATCTTACTTAATTTTTAAAAATAATGAAATAAAAATAAATAAATACTTTAAATTAGACTTTAAAGAAAATAAGAAGAGTTTTGAAGACGCTGTTATAGAAATAAAAAATGTAATGGAAGACTCTATAAATAAACATTTAATTAGTGATGTAGAGGTTGGTTCATTTTTATCAAGTGGCATAGATTCATCATACATAGTATCTTTAGCTAAACCAAATAAAACATATACAGTTGGTTATGATTTAAAAAAATATGATGAAATTAAATATGCTGAAGATTTAACTGAAAAACTTGGAATAAATAATACTAGTAAAATAATAACTAAGGAAGAGTACTTAGAAAATTTAGAAAAGATAATGTATTATTTAGATGAACCAACTAGTGATCCAGCAGCAATTTCTTTATATTTTGTTGCAAAACTTGCTAGTAAAGACGTCAAGGTAGTATTATCTGGTGAAGGTGCCGATGAATTTTTTGGAGGATATAATTATTATCGCAAAGATGTTGATTGGGGATTTTATAATAAAATACCATATTTTATAAGACATGGAATTAGTTGTGTAGCTAAATTATTGCCAGAATTTAAAGGAATAAATTTTTTAATAAGGCGTGGTGAAAAATTAGAAAATAATTATATTGGAGTTAATCGAAATTTCTCAGAAAAAATGGCAAGTAAGGTTTTATTAAAAGAGTATCCTTTAAAAGGTGTAGATGTAGCAAAAGAAGTATATAATGAATATAAAAACTATTCTGACATTAATAAAATGCAAGCAATTGATATAAATTTTTGGTTAATGAAAGATATACTTTTAAAAGCTGATAGAATGACTATGGCATCATCTTTAGAAGGAAGAGTTCCATTTATTGATTTAGAAGTTTATAAAGTAGCATCTTCGTTACCACTTGATTATAAAGTAACTAAAGAAAATACTAAAGTAGCTTTAAGAAGTGCTGCAAAGAGTGTAATCCCTACAGAAGCATATAAGAAGAAAAAACTAGGTTTTCCTGTTCCAATTAGAGAATGGATTAAGGATAAAGATTTTTATGAAGATGTTTATAATACATTAAATAATGAAACGAGTAAAAAATATTTTAATAACAAATTATTAAATAAACTGTTAAAACAACATATTGAAGGAAAAAAAGATAATTACCGTAAGATATGGACAATTTATTGTTTTTTGAAATGGTATAAAGTATTTTTTGAAAATTCTTAAAATCGGTAGACAAACAAATGTTTCTATGATATATTTATAAACATAGAAAAGAGGTTAAAATGTTAGAATATATAATTATAGGTTTATTAATAATAGTAATTGTTTTATTAATTATATTAATTTTAAGAAAAAATAATAATGGAGAAATGGTAGAACGAATTGGACATTTTGAAGCTAATATAAATAAAGAAATAGGTGATTTCAAATTTTCATTTTCTAGAAATTTAATGAGTGATTTTGAAAAATTAAATGAAAGAATCGAAAGAAAATTAACATTAATAAATGATGCCGTAAATGAACGACTTGATAAAAATTTTGAAAAAAGTAATAAAACATTTATGAGTGTTTTAGAAAGATTATCAAAAATAGATGAAGCACAAAAAAAGATAGATGGATTAAATAGTGAAATAGTATCACTTCAAAGTGTATTAACAGATAAAAAAACAAGGGGAACTTTTGGAGAAGTAAATTTAGAGTATATATTAAATAATGCTTTTGGAAGTAATAAAAATGGAATATATGATACACAACATAAATTTAGTAATGGATATATATCTGATGCAATTCTTTATGCTCCAGCACCACTTGGAACTATTGCAATAGATTCTAAATTTCCATTGGAAAATTATCAAAGGATGACAGATAAAAGTAAAGATAAAGAAATTAGAATACAAGCTGAAAAAATGTTTGTTGCAGATGTAAAAAAGCATATTAATGATATTAGTGAAAAATATATTATTCCTGGTGAAACGAGTGATGAAGCAATAATGTTTTTGCCAGCAGAAGCATTATTTGCAGAAATTAATGCATATCATCCTGAACTTTTAAATTATGCGTATAGCAAAAGAGTATGGATAACTGGTCCTACAACACTTATAAGCACTTTATCCATAATAAGTATGATTTTAAAAAATATGGAAAGGGATAAATATGCTAAAGTAATACATGATGAATTAAATAAACTAAGTATAGAATTTACTAGATATAAAGAAAGATGGGATAAGTTAGCAAGGAATGTAAAAACTGTAAATCAAAGCATAGATGAACTTCATATAACTAGTGAAAAAATAACTAAAAGGTTTGATTCTATTAATGGTGTAGACATGGAAAAATTGGTTGATAAAAACGAAAAGATTTCAATTGAACATAATTGAAATCTTTTTTAGGTTATGTCTTTATATTGACATTCATTACTGAAATGATATAATATATTTGTATTATAGGATGCTATAAAGTTTCTTATATTTTTTATAAAAGGGTGTAGTATGAAGAAGGATATTAAGTTGCTATCAGAAAAAGTTCGCAAAGAAAAATATATGAAAAAAAGATTAGTAATAATTCTAATAATTCTTTTGTTACTTCTTTTATTATTATACATTAGTACTAAATTAATTTTTAATAAAGGAAATTATAGTATTACCCTAGATAGAAATTTATATTTTGAAAGAGGATTAGTTGTTTATGATGATCCTTCTGATAAAACTTATAGAGCTGAAATTAATTTACAAGGTCCAACGAGTTTTAGAAATATTTCAGAAAGTTGGCTGCCATCTAATTTAGATGATAATGATGGTGGAGAACATAATGGAACTAATTATTTAGCTTATACTTTTTTTGTTGAAAATACTGGTTCTTTAATTGCTGATTATTGGTCAGAATTTGTATTATATGATATTGTTAGAAATGTCGATGAAGCATTAAGAATTAAATTAATTTATAATGGTGAAGCAACAACATATGCAAAAGCTAAAAATAATGGCAATGCTGAAAATGGTACTACACCTTTTCAATCTGACGATTTGGTTTTTAGAAGACATGTTGCTAATTTTAAGCCTGGAAGTATTGATAAATATACATTGATAATTTGGATAGAAGGAAATGATCCGGATTGTCTTGATGATTTAATCGGTGGAAGTTTTAAATTTTATATGGATTTAAATTCAGAGTTTATTGATGAATAAGTGGGTGGTTGTATGAAAAAAAAAAGAAAGGAAAATACAAAAAGAAATAAATTACTATTTTTACTTTGTCTGGTGTGCGGTGTTATTTTAATTATTTCTACATATGCATGGTTTATAGGGTTAAATGATGTTACAGTGGAAATGTTTGATGTTAAAATATCATCTACAGATAGTTTGCAAATTTCATTAAATGGTGTAGATTGGTCTGATACTGTAGTAATTAATAGTAAAAATTATAATGACCCAGATGTTGTTGGGGAAGGATCTACGAATAGCTGGTCTTCTTTACATCCCATATCTTCTGTAGGTGTTATTGATGAAACGTCTTCAAGATTGGAATTGTATGAAAAGGGAAGTTTGACAAAATCTGAAGGTGGTTATAGATTATTAGCTAGTAGAGTTCCTAATTATGATGAAAGCGAAGCAGATGGTTATGTAGCATTTGATTTGTTTATTAAAAATAAGTCTTCTAATGAATATTATGTTGAGTATGATCCTTTAAATGAAGAAGCTTTGTATTTAGCTCCTGAATCTGTTGTTGAGGTAGCAGAAAATGGAGGAGAAGAAAATACTGGGATAGAAAATTCAGTTAGAGTAGCTTTTGCTCAAATAGGAAGGGTTATTTCTACAACATATACTGAAGATGGAAGTGAAATAAGGTCAATTATGTGCGATTCAGGTGGAGATGTAACTTCAATTTGTAGTAAAGTTGCAACAATATGGGAACCAAATGATACAAAACATGTTCAGAATGCAATAAATTGGTATAATACTTCTTGTAAACATAGAGTTGGTTTTGATGTTTATGATAAGTCTTCTTATTATGGAACTTGTAATAATATAACTGATGGAACTGCTTATCCTACTTATGCAGTAGGGGGAGTTATTGATGTTGATGATAATGTTGATGTTTATGATGGTGCAGAATATAATGGCTATCAACCTTCAATAAGTAATCAACCTACTGAAGGAAAATTATATAAATTTCCATATTTTACTGATACAATGAAAAATTATACTGGAACTGTTAGACCTGAATTTATGACTGTAGCTCCTAATAGTATTACTAAAATTAGAGTTTATGTTTATATTGAAGGCCAAGATATTGATAATTATGATTTTGCGCAATTAGGTAAAAAAATCTCTGTATCTTTTGGATTTACTAAAGAAAGGTTCTACGGTGAAGATATAGATTATGATGGTTATCCAGAGCTTCCAGATGATGTTGTAAGAACTCGTGTTGTTCATTATAATAATACTGGTAATATAGTTCCTGATGATTCAAGGATTACTTATGATTATGATAAAAAAGAATTTACAATACCAAATTGGTTTAGAGCATTTTCATTTACCGACGGTGATGATGAAATTATTGCAAAAGGTGTTGATCAAGCTGGAGACGTAGTTTGGGAATTTGAAAAAAAGTAAGGTGATTGAATGAAAGCTAAAAAGAATAGTGATAAAAAAATTAGAAAAAAGATAATTAAAAATAAAAAACTTATGATTTTGTTAATTCTTGTTGCTGGAACCTTATTTTTAGTATCTACGTATGCTTGGTTTACAACTAATTTAAATGTTAGAATAAGAACTTTTACAATGAAAGTTGATAATAATAGCGGATTAACGATATCGTTGGATGGGGTTAATTTTGATACTTTTTTAGAAATTTCTTATGATACATTAATAAAAAATTTAGGGCAATTATATCCAGGACATACTAGTCAATGGGTGGAAGATGGTTTGGTTCCAGTATCTTCTAATGGTATAACTAATCACAATAATTATTATTTTAATATGTTTTATAGTAGTGGTGTTAAATATAGAAATCTTGATAAAAAGGATGGTTTAGTAACTACTTATTTAGATAGTGAGAGTGAGTCTAGAGTATTTAATAGATATTTAGCGTTTGATGTTTTTTTCAAAAATGATTCTGATTCTCCAATACCTGATAATTTATATTTAGATAATATTTCTGAGATATCTATCAATGGTGGTGCATCTGAAGAAATGGTAGGATTATTTAATTCTTTAAGAATAGGAATTGTAAAAGTTGGAACTGTTTCTAAAACTTCTAGTGCTAATGTGGTTCAAAATATAAGTTGTAATAATGATTGCTATTCTATAATTTATGAGCCTAGGAGCACCGAACATACAGATTTATCTATAGAAAGAGCTGTAAAATATGGAATAAATTTACAAAATGGAAATTATTTTGATACTTATGCTTATAAACAAGCTGGAGGTCCAATAATTGTAGATACTACTGTATCTGGTTCTCCTTACATGGATATGAATTATTTTGAAAAACAAGAAACTGTAACTGAAGAAATTTATAGTTCCCCATTGTTTTCTATTCCAGATGGAATTACAAAGGCAAGAATCTATGTTTGGATTGAAGGACAAGATATTGACAGTTTAGAGACCGATTCAAAGGGAGCTTATTTAACATTATCTTTAGGATTTTATAAAGATACACAAGGTTATAATCAATGATTTAATAAAAAGAGGGAGATATAATATGAATGAAGAAAATGTAGTTAATTTTGATCTATCATTGTTGAATTTAAATGAGTTGATAGAAGTTTATAATAACATTAGTGATTTTGAAGAATTTTTAAACAATAAAATTATAGATGAAGAGGAAGATAATGATGGAGAATAATTTTTTAACTTTTATAAACAATGATATTACTAATAAAAAAGAAATATTAAATAGTTTACCAACAAAAACTAAGTCTAATAAAAAGAAAATAAATAAATTAATAGAAGAATATAAAGAAAAATATCATGAATATCGCAACACTACTAGGAATTATTTATTAGCAAAAGCTAAATCTTTTACAATTAATGAAATTAAACCTAAAAATAATTTAAGTGAAAAATTAGAAAATTTGGAATACGTTAAGTTTTTACTTAATCCTATAAATTCTTATTTTGAAAAAATGAGCTTTGATTCATTATTTTATCAATTAAATAATTATGATAATATTGATTTTAAAAAATTAAATGAAATAATTAATTCTTTAATTGATAAGTTTCAAATTGCTGGAATTAGCTTAGTTTCTGAAGATTTTAATTATACTACTTATGTTAATGATTATATGAAAGTGTTTTTGCAAAAACGCGTAAATGTTGATACTGATGCTTATGAAGAATTAAATCGAACTTTTGAAGAAATATATTGGGTAAATCCTTCAATTATTGAGCAAATAGAGTTGAATTTTAGAAAATTAATAAAAGCACATGCTAAAAAATTTGAAATGTATATTGAAAAGTTAAAGGAAGATGCTTTAAATAAAAATAATATAAAAAATTATGATGATTGTTTGTTAAAGTTATCTGAACTTCGTAAAGAAATATATTTAGACAATGAAGAAACTTTAACTGATATTATAGATAAAGCTAAAAATAGAGAAATAGATATTAGTCATTATTTGGAAGGAAGTAAAGTCCGAGCTCAAGCTTTTGATTCGTTGGTACCTCCTAATGCTAATTTTGAAGATGTAATTGATTCATTAGAAAAATTACTTCAAAATATTAATGAATATAATGATTATATATTTTTTAGTCCAGTATTTATAAAATTTAAGGAAGAATATGAATCATTATTAAATATGAAAGAAGATATTAAACTTGAATCATTAGTTGATGAAATTAATAAAAAAGAAAGTGATTTGGATAGAATTAATAAAAGAATTGACAATAAATATTTAAATAAAATTAGTATTTTAAATGATAATAAAAAATTAAAATTAAAAGCTAATTTAAAAGCTAAAGAGTTGTATGATTTATATAAGAAACTTGATTTTTTAAAATTTAAATATAAGGTTAAAAAGTTAATATCAAGTACAATGACTGTTTCTGATGTTCTTCATTTATATTATAGTTATGATTATTTTAAGAAAAAGATGATAGAAGATGCTTTTCAAATAAGTGATTATGATGAGGTAATAAAGTTAAGTGAAAAATTTGATTTATTTGCTATGAATCCTTTAAATATTATATGTAATGGAGTTCCAATTTTTCAGGATTATGACATTGCCAAAATAATTGTTAATCGTTATCGTTTGGAAAATATTAATGTTACAATAGATGATTTAAATCCTGATAATTTAGATCAAATTAGAAACAAGATAAATCTTATTTTAAGAATTAATAAAATTAATAAATGCAATATTAGTGTAGAAAAAATTTGGTTTATTGTAGAAGTCGATAAAATTATAAGTAAAGAAAATGTTAGTAGTGAGTTTTAATATTTTTTAACTATAAGGAAATACATTTTCTTTTTTTTATACTTTTTTATAAACGTTCTTTTTTTAAAAAAGGGTTGACATAATTGCAAAAATTTGGTATGATAATGGCCGACTGTTAAAAAGGGGTGTATTTTTTATGAAAATAATTGCAGAAAAATTAGATTATGAATTATATAAAGCTTTATTTGATGAAAAAGACTATAATAAGGCTTATGAATTATGGCAAAAGATTTCTAAAAATCCAGCATTATTAAATGAAGCATTACATTTAGATGGAGTAAAAGGAAATCCTATTAAGTCATTCGTTTCACCAACTATTTGTATGATGATATTAAGATTTCCAAATTCTGTTTCAAATGATGTATATAAAAAAGTATCAAGTATGGTTATAGAAAATGGAAATTTAGCGAGTTCAATAATGGCTGAACATACAATTATTGATATGTTATCTTTAGTAATGCAAAATAAAGGTTTACGTTTAAGTAAATACCAAAAAGATATAATAAAAGAAAGACTATATCAAAATCGTGGAATTCAAGAAGATAAAAAGATTGTAGCTTATGGTTTACTATTAGATATAGATAGTCCACAAGTTGCCTATTATGAAAGTAATGGATTAGAAGTATCTGTTTCAGAATATGAATTACAAAGTTTTCTTGAACATGAGGTTAAATCTTATGGTGATAGTAAGCAAATAAGATCTTTAAAAGATTTTAGAATAGCTTTATTGAATAATGATAATTTTACAGATAATGAAAGAGAAAATATTGCAAATGATATTGCAGTAGATGAATTATTATTTCAAAGATTAGTAAAAGATTCATTATTTGACATTTTAAATAACAATGGTATTTCATTAAATACTATTAGTTTAGAAGATATTAGAGATAAATCGTTACTAGAACTATTAGAATTGGTAGGAAATGATAAAAATTTAGCTGATGATATAACTTTATTAAAAAAAGTAGTTGACAGTCACTATAAAAAAGAAATGACATTGGCTAGAATAAAAGGGTAATAATTGAACAATTATTACTTTTTTATTATTTGATTTTATTGTATACTTAAATTGGTGATGATAATGAAAGAAAAAGTAAGTATAAATATTAGCGCAAGACATGTTCATTTAAATGAAGAAATATTTAAAAAATTATTTGATAAAGAGCTTACAGTAAGAAATCCTTTAAATCAAATAGGACAATTTGCAGCAAATGAAACGGTAACAATAAAAACTGATAAGGGATCATTTGAAAATGTTAGAATTATTGGACCATTACGTAGTTATAATCAAGTTGAAATATCAAAAAGTGATGCAAGGAAATTAGGTATTAATCCTCCGGTTAGAAAAAGTGGAAATATTAGTGGAAGTGAAAAAATAACTATTGCAACTAATAAAGGTGAAGTTACATTAGAATGCTGCATTATTGCAGATAGACATGTTCATTTTAACACATTAGATGCTAAAAGATTAAATATCGTAGATGATGAACCATTAAAACTTTCGATTTCAGGAGTTAAAAGTGGAGTAATAGATGTTAAAGCTAAAGTAAGTGATGATGGCTATTTTGAAGTTCATTTAGATACTGATGATGCTAATGCTTTTTTAATAAATGCTGGAGATGAAGGAATTCTTTTAAAATGAGTTTTTATATAGGTAATGTCTATATTAAAGGAAATGTCGTAGTTGCTCCAATGGCCGGAGTAAGTGATATGACATTTAGAAAAATATGTAAAAATTTTGGGGCAGCATTAGTAGTTGGAGAAATGGTAAGTGATAAAGCAATAGTTTATGAAAATGAAAAAACATTTGATTTATTAAAAATGGATGAATTTGAAAGACCAATAAGCCAACAAATATTTGGTAGTGATGTAAATTCTTTTGTTAAAGCTGCTAAAATAGTAGAAAAAACAATGAAACCAGACATTATTGATATAAATATGGGATGTCCTGTTCCAAAAGTAGCAATAAAAAATCAAGCAGGAAGTGCTCTTTTAAAAAATCCTCAAAAAATAAAAGAAATTGTATCAGCAGTTGTTAAAGAAGTAAGCGTTCCAGTAACGGTAAAAATTAGAAGTGGTTGGGATGAATTAAGTATAAATGCAGTTGAAGTCGCTAAAATTATAGAGGAAGCAGGAGCAAATGCAATAACTATTCATGCTAGAACTAGAGCTCAAGGATATAGTGGAAAAGCTAATTGGAAAATAATAAAAGATGTAGTTGATGCTGTTAAAATACCTGTAATAGGTAATGGTGATATATTAAGTTGTTATGATGCAAAAAAGATGATTGATGAAACAAGCTGTGAAGCAGTTATGATTGGTAGGGGTCTTTTAGGTAATCCATGGCTTATAAGAGATTGTGTTAATTATTTAGAAAAAGGAATATTACCATTTGAAGTAACTTTTGATGAAAAAATAGATATGATGGAATATCATTTAAATGAATTAGTAAAAAATAAAAATGAAAAACAAGCAGTATTAGAAATGCGAGGACATTTGTTGAATTATATTAAAGGCTTACCCGAAAACAAAGAAATTAAAAATAAAATATGTAAATGTAAACATAGCAATGAAATAATTGAAATTCTAGAAGAGTATAGAAAAAAAGTAACGGATTAATATTTAACTAATTCGTTACTTATTTTATTTACAGGACCAGCTCCAATAGTGATTATTAAATCATTTGGTAATGCATTTTTCTTTATATATTCAATTATTTTATCAAAAGAATCTATAAATATAACATTAGGGTTTTTTTCTTTTATTTTATTAACCAACATATCTTCACTAATATTAAAAGTATTTATTTCTCTTGCTGGATAAATCGGAGCTATTATGATATTATCAAAATTACTTAAAACATTAGCAAATTCATCTAAATGTTCTTTCGTTCTTGAAAAAGTATGGGATTGAAATATTGCCCAATCCTTATTATGTTTGACATTTTTTACAGAGTCAAGGGTAGTTTTTATTTCAGTAGGGTGATGTGCATAATCATCATATACGTATGCATTATTACACATTCCTAAATATTCAAATCTTCGTCCCACACCACGATATTTTTCTAATGCTATTTTTATTGTATTTATATTTTTAATATATTGATGAGATAAACTAAAAGCTGCTAAGGCATTATAAATATTATGAATGCCACTAATATTTAAATTAATTTTACATATAAATTCGTTTTTATAAAATATATCAAAAGAATAATGACCCAAATTATTTTTAGATAAGTTCTTAGCCATATAATCAGATATATTTTTAATTCCATAAGTGATCATTTTCTTTTGAAAATTTATTGTAATATCATTTGTATTTGCATCATCATTGTTTTTAACTAATAATCCATTTGTTGGTAAAAGATTAATATATTTTTGAAATGATTTTTTGATATTTTCAAGGTTTTTAAAATAGTCTAAATGATCATTATCAATATTTGTTAATATAATTCCAGTTGGATGAAAATGAAGAAAACTATCAGCATATTCACACGATTCCATAATTAAATAATCTTTGCTTCCAATATTTATATTTCCATTGATTTGTTTTAACATTGCCCCAATTTGGATAGTAGGATTTAAGTTAGCTTCTAAAAAAATTAATGAAACCATTCCAGTAGTAGTGCTTTTGCCATGGGTTCCAGAAATACATATACAATTTTTATATTGTTTAGATAGTAGGCCTAAAAATTCTGCTCTTTCATAATTTGTTTTGTTTAGTTTTTTGGTTTCTATTCTTTCGGGATCATCTTCATGAATTGCAGCAGTATAAACAACTATATCTGCATCTTTTATCATTTCAGGATGATGCCCATATTTAACAATTATACCATTTTTGTTTAATTCATCGGTAATATCAGATTCTGTTATATCACTACCAGTAACAGTAGCACCTAAATCTTTTACAAGATAGGCAATACCACTCATACTCACGCCACCAATTCCTATCATATGTATTTTTTTATCATTAAACATAAAATTACTTCCTTTCATAACATTTATATTTTATTATTTTATTAGTAAAATATCAATTATTAATTAATATTTGTAATTTGTTTCTTGTTTAATTAATTATACTAATGTATACTTATAATAGGTGAGTGTATGAAACGAAAATATAAAATTGTTATCTGTATCTTTTTTTTAGTAATTAGTATAGTTGGTGTATATAAATTTAAAAAAATTGATGATGTAAGTGCATCGTATATTCATAATTTTGAAAAATATGAAGATATTTCAGTTGGTTCAGATGGTGAAAAGAAAATAAGGATTAGAATTGTAGCATTTGTGGAATTATCTCAAAATAGTTCTTTTAATTATGTTGAAGGAAGTTTTAATACTACTGGTATGAAGTTGATATCTTGGCGTTATAAAAATGGATTTAAAGAAGATTATTTTATGAAGGACGATTCTAAAATATCTTATGGAGTAATTTCCAATGAAAGATTTTCATCTAGTGAAAGTTCAAAAGTTGAATATGCCGAATTTGTATTTGAGGTTACTGATAATAGTAATTATAATTTGAGTTTTAAACCATCTGCACCAAAATTAGTGCCTACTAATTTAGTAAATTTAGAGTTAAGTTCAGTTACAAGCATAGATGATGGTGAATTTATAAACAAAGTAAATTTGGGTGATGAATTTTATTATAAAATAACTTTAACTAATGTTAGTTATACTGCAACAGATGAAGTTAATGTAGAATTTAGCTTTCCAAATGAAATATTAGTATTAGATGCACCTGGTGGTGATATACAAAGTAATAAAGTTATATGGAATATTAGCAGTATTAGAAAAAATGAACAAAAATATCTTTACGTAAAGGCAAAATTAGACAACCGTATAAGTGAAAATGTTAAATCAACAATAACAGAGGTTAAATCTGATATAAATGGCAATATTTTGCGTAATAACAATATATTAAATATAAAATATCCAAATTTGTTGGTTAGTGCATCATTAAATAAAGAAGATATTAAGCCAAATGAAGAATTTGAATATACAATTTCATTAGAAAATAATGGAGAAGGAGTGGCTAAAGAAGTTGTTTTAGAAAACATAATAAATGAAAATTTAATAGCGTTGGGAACTAGTGAAAATAATATTGGGACGGATAGTAACTTAAAATTTATATTTGATGAGGTTTTACCAAAGGAAACAAAAACTATTTTAGTAAAAGCAAAAGCAAAAGAAAATTCTGAATTAGGATTAATTAATAATAAGTTAATAGTTTATTATAATGATCAGATTATGGAAGATAGCTTTGAAATAAATATTAAAGACTCTAATTTGATAATTAATACTAGTACTTCGAAAAACAAAATTAAGCCAAACGAAGAATTTGAATATATTTTAAATATTGAAAATAATGGTGATATAAATAGTAATGAAATAGTTGTAGAAAATAATGTTGATTCTAATTTAGAAATAATTTCAGTAAGTGATAATGGAAACATTAATGGACAAACTATAACATGGAATTTAAATTCTCTTGGTGCTAGTCAAGAAAAAAATCTTTCAATTAAAGTAAAATTAAAAAATGATGTTACTGCTGGATCAAATATAAATAATGTTGTTTATTTAACAGAAGAAAATAAAAAGACTATTAGTGATAATAATACAGTAGTAACAATTGATTCTAATGTTGTGGTTACGAGTAATGTTGATAAAACAGAGTTTATACCTGGAGAAACATTTAAATATAAAATAACTTTAGAAAATAATGGTGATGCTTCTAGTAATAATTTGCTAGTTGAAAATATAATAGATTCAAATTTGACTATTATTTCAGTATCAGATAATGGAAATATTAATGGACAAACTATAACATGGAATGAATTTGCTTTAAACCCTAATGAGATAAAAGAGTATGAAGTAGAGGTTAAAGTTAATTATGATACTGTTGATAATACGAAAATTACTAATATTATAACTGTTAAAGAACAATTAAAATCAGATAAAAATAGTGTAATTAATGTTTTAATTAAAAAACCAGTATTAAATATTATTAATACAATTATTTCTACTGGTGGAAATGATATAAATTTTGGAGAAGAATTTTTTTATGAAATTTCGGTTATTAATGATGGTGAAATATCTAGTGGCAATTATACTGTTAAAGATGTAGTTGATGAGCATTTAACTATATTAGATTCTGATGGCGGAATAATTGAAGGAAACACAATAATTTGGAAAGGCAATAATTTAGAACCCAAAGAAGTAATTAAATATACAATTAAAGTTAAATCCTCTGTAAAGCCTGAACCTTTTGTATCAATATTAAATACTGCAACTGTTAATTATTTAAATGAAGAAAATAAGCAAACTTTATCTCATAGTATTACAAATTTTGATGTAACTTTAAATTGTGAATCTAGTAAAGACAATTTAAAAATTGGGGATGAATATTATTATAAATTACATATTAGCAATAGTGGAAATTCTTCAATAGATGATTTAATTGTGAAAAATAATTTATCTAGTAATTTGGAATTGGTTAATGTAGTTTATGATTCTGATTTATTAGAATTTAATAATGATAATAACAATCTTACATTTACATTTAATAGTTTAATTTCTGACGAATCTTTAGATATTTTGATTTATGTAAAAGTTATTGATAATAAAGATGATATTATAAAAAATACTGGTTCTATATCATATAAAAATAAGAATTATGATTTTAATAATGTGGTTAATATGGCAAAGCCAATAATTATTGTAAATAATACAACTAGTAAAGATAAAGTATTAAATAATGAACATTTTTATTATACACTCAATATATCTAATATTGGAAAAGCTAAATCTGATAATTTAAAAGTAATTAGTAGTTTTGATAAAAATTTGGTAATTGTAAGTTGTCAGAATTGTGTAAATAATGATAATGTATTAGAGTGGGATTTTGAGTCTTTAAATGAAAATGAAAGCAAAGAAATAGTAGTTGAAGCATACGCTTCAAATTTGGAAAATGGATATGTTATAAACAATGATGTTACTATAAAGGAGAATAATGTTATTCTTTCTGAATCTAATAAAACAATAACCTTTGTTGAACCTAAAATTACGGTAGAAAAGTCAATAAGTGATACAGTAATCAAAGTAGGACAATCTTTTAAGTATTACATAAAAATAAAAAATGATAGTGATGTCGTATTAGAAAATGTTTTAGTTAAAGATGTAATTGATAATGCTTTAAAGTTGGAAGATATAGGCAATGCAACATTAAATGGCAATTTTTTGGAATGGAATGTTACAATATTACCAAATGAGGAAATTATATTAAAAGTTGTGGCAACACCAACTATTGAAAAAAATATTACTAGTGATGTTTTAGTCTCTTTTAATGATAAAGAATTTAAAAGTAACAAGGTAAACATTACTATAAGCAATGAAGAAGTTGAAAATCCTAAAACAGGAGACCGCGTACGTCTTATTTATTTAGGTGTAGGTATTGTGCTATTAATATTAATTGGTTTATTTAAAAAAAAGAAAAAAGTATTTTATAAAATATAAGTTTAAAAAAACACAAGTTATTTATTTTACTTTGATTGTAAATATAATAATTTGTGTTTTTTTGCTTTATTCAACAGATTTTAGTGAATCTATCATATTAATTTTCTTTAATATAAAAGATGTCATAATTTGAACAACTATCGTAAAAATTATCATAATAATAAATGCTAATACAAAGCTTAATAATTTTATATCTTTTAAAAATACAATTTCATCAATTTCTGCAACCGATAAAACAAAATAATTTAATCCAATACCTAAAATTAAACCTAAAAGAATACCTATAATTGTAAGAAGTATTGTTTCTCTATAAACATACATTGATATTTCTTTATTATTAAAGCCTAATACTTTTAATGTAGCTATTTCTCTTAATCTTTCACTAATATTAATAGTTGTTAAATTATAAAGAACTGTTATTGCTAGTAGTGATGAAAATGCTATTATTAAAAATACTATATTATTCATACTATCTAAAATATCATTTAACATACTAATACTATCGCTACTATATTGGATACTTGTAAAATAATTGCTATCCATTAATGTTGTTCCTAAATCTTTTATATTAGCAAAAATAATATTATTATTAATTTTTTTAATTGCTAGTTCGTAATAGTCTTTTGTCATATAAATATAATTATTAACATAATTTTTTGCAATATTATTAATTTTTATTATATATATGTCATTATCGTTTCCTCTAATTGTTATAGTATCTCCAACTTTTACATTTAATATCTCAGCCATTTTTTGTGTAATTACTGCGCCATTATTATCTAATGTTATTTTGTTATTATCTAAATCAGTTAAGTTAAAATAATTATCAATATTATTATCAAAAAATCCAATAGTATAAACCTCTATATTTTTGTTATTAGCATAAAATGTCATAGATTCCATATATGCATATAAAGGTTTTTCTATATTATTTTGACTTAAAAATGTATTTAAGTTGTTATCTATTTCACTTGTTTCATTTTTTAGCGTTAAAATAGCATCGTATTTTTGAATTTCTTCAAATTGTAACTCAGTAATTTTTGATATACTGTCTTTAATTCCAAAACCAGTTAAAAGTAGAGCAGTGCAACCACTTATTCCTATTAAAGTCATTATAATTCTTTTTTTGTATCTAAAAAGATTTCTAAAAGTTACTTTCCAAGAAAATGTTAATCTAGTCCAAATAAATTTAATTTTTTCTAATAAAACTTTGTGCCCTTTTTTAGGACTTACTGGTCTTAACAATGTCGCTGGTGCTTCTTTAAAACATTTATTGACAGCATATATTGTAACAATAATCATTGTTAAAATACAAACTTCAATAATAGTAATACATACTGGAATATTAACATATGTATTTAATTTTGGAATAATAAAGGTTGATGCATAAACCATGTATAAGACTCTTGGAACTAACGAATAACCTATTGATAAACCTACAAATATTCCAATTATAGTTGCAAGTAATACATATATCATATAACTTAATATAATTTTTGCTTTTCCAATACCTAATGAAGAAAAAATACCAATTTCAGTTCTTTCTTCTTCAATCATTCTACTCATAGTATTTAAACACATTAAAAATGCTATAGCTATAAAAAATATTGGGAAAACTGCTGATATAGAATCTATTTTAATAGCTGATTCATAAAATGTTGTATAGCCGGAATTGTCTTCTCTATCAAATAAATACCATTCTGGCTTTTCAAGATTATTAATTTCTTCTTCGGCTTTTTTAATTTCTTGATATCCTTTGTTTAATTCTTCTTGAAATTTATTATAATTATTATAATATGTATTATAACCATCATTTATAGTTTGTTGCTTATCATTTAACAATGTTTTATTTTCATTTAATGTAGCAATTGTTTTATTGTAAGTGTTATTCCATTCTACTTTTCCACTTTCTAAAGAACTATATCCTTCTTTTATTTTTGTCAGATTATTTAGTATTGTTTTTAATTGATTTAAGTAATTGTTGTAAGTAATATATTCTTGACTTGTAGAATCTAGTGTAGTTAATAAGTTACTTATTTCATCAATTTTGTTATTAATTTCATTTATGGACTTATCAATATTATCAGTATTTATGTTGAATAACTTTAAATTTTCATTTATTTTGTTTAATGAATCATTTAAAGTGTTTTCTTGATTTATAAATTCTTGTTCTATTTCATTTTTTTTATTTTCAATTTCTAAAAATCCATTTTCAATTTCTTGAAGACCATCATAAATTTGTTTTTGACCATCATCTAATTCCTTTTTAGCATCAGCAAATTTTTTCTCATTTTCTTCTTTTTCTTTGTTAATTTTTTCTTGAGATTCATAGATTTTTTCCATTGCTTCTGTTTTTATTTGTTCATACCTTTTAGTTTCTTGGATTGGAGCTAAGTTTTCTAGTTCTTCACTTAAAACTTTAATTTCTTCTTTGTAGTCATCTTTATAAGCTGTTTTATCTTTGGCATCATTATCTATTATATATATTTCTGTGTAATAATCTAATGTAAAATTATCTTTGTTTATAAAAATTACATTGTCTAATTTACCATCAGATATTGTGGTAATACCTAAATTTGAATAAATATACATACTGCTATCTACTAAGCCAACAACTTTAAAAGTATTAGTTTTTAAATAATCACTATAATTGGAATCATCAATACTTATTACATCTCCGATATTATAACTGCCATCTAATACTACACATTCATCATCATTTTTTGGTAAATTTCCCTTTAATAATGTAAGTTTATTTATATCAGTTGTTAAACCATAGATTCTTGTAGCTTCATCGTTTACTAAAGTATCATATGAATAATTATATTCTACTGTATAATTAGAATTTAAATTTTTTAAAGCTGAAACGTCATCAAAAGTTAATCCCATTGTGCTTACAATTCTAAAATCCATTAAGTTTGTATCATCATAATATAAATCTAAAGTTTTTATCATGTCTGATGATGTTTCTCTAACCCCAGCAAAAAAGGCTGTTCCAATCGCAACTATTAATATTAATGATATAAATCTTCCAAATTGTTTTTTAATTTTTATTAAGGCATTTTTAAATATTAACATTACCAATCAATCTCCTCAACATTTTTAGGTTTTTTATTAATATTTATACTTTCAATTGTTCCATTTTTTACTTTAATAACCTTATCTGCTATTTCAGAAATTATTGCATTGTGAGTAATTATAATTGTAGTTGTATTAGTTTTATGACAAGTATCTTGCAGTAGTTTAATTATTTTTTTCCCAGTTTTAGAATCAAGTGCTCCGGTTGGTTCATCACATAATAATAATTTAGGATTTTTAGCAAGGGCTCTTGCAATAGAGACTCTTTGTTGCTCTCCACCGGATAATTGAGCAGGGAAGTGATTCATTCTATCAGCTAAACCAACATCTTTTAAAGATTTTTTAGCATCTTTTGGATTTTTACATATTTGATTAGCTAGTGAAACATTTTCTAATGCTGTAAGATTTTGAACAAGATTATAAAATTGAAAAACAAATCCGATATCATATCTTCGATACTTAGTTAATTCTTTTGAATTATATTTTGATATATCAACACCATCAATTATTATTGAACCACTACTAGGGGAATCCATTCCCCCTAAAATGTTTAAAATTGTTGTTTTACCAGCTCCGGATGGTCCTAAAATAACTACCAGTTCTCCTTTATTAATGCTAAAATTAACATTTTCAATTGCTTTTATTTTAACTTCTCCCATTTGATATGTTTTACATAAATTTTTAACATCTATAAATGCCATAAAATCCCTCAATTCTATATTAATATATAATTATTATAACGTATTTTTAAATTAAAATAAACATATATGATATAATTTGCTAGGAGGACTTATGTATAAAAAAGTATATATTGAAATAACTAATAATTGCCCATTAAATTGTGATTTTTGTATAAAAAATAAAAGACCTAATAAATTTATGAGTA
>CASFPB010000046.1 GCA_949296605.1 uncultured bacterium | reverse complement strand
TAAAATATAAGAAATAGCTTTTTTAGAATTAGGAAATTCATTCTTTTTTGCTCTAACATAAAAGCCATTATTGTATTTAGAATAAATTTTATTTTTAATAGGTCTAAATTTAGATTTGCCAATATCATTTTCAAGTAAATCGAGAAGAATTTTTTGAAAACGTTTACGAAGCATATCAAAAGGAATGTAGTCCATTTTCTTTTCTCCGTTATTACCAAGAGCAAATTCAGATAATAAACAATGAATATGAACATTCCATTTATCATCCCGACCAAAAGTATGTAAAGTAAGGATAAAACCAGGAGTTAAGTTTTTATATTTGTATTTTTCTTTATACTAAAAAAAGGAAATAATATATAAATAAGCAATAACTAATTATGAAAGGAGGAAAATACAATGAAATTTTTTGAAAATAAATTAATTGTTATTGCTATATTTTTATTTTTATTTATTTGTTTAATTTCTTTAAGTCTTTATACTATTAAATTATCTAATAAGAATAATGATGTTCTATGTGAAAGTAATAATGAAGTTAATTTAGATGAAGAAGCATCATTAAATACGGATGATAAAAAAATATTTGTTGATATTAAAGGCGCTGTAAAAAAACCTGGAGTATATCAAGTTAATGAAGAAAATATTGTTAATGATGTAATAAATTTAGCTGGGGGGTTATTAGATAAAGCATATGTAGATAATATTAATTTAAGTAAAAAATTACAAGATGAGTTAGTTATATATGTTTATACAAAAGATGAAATTAATAGAAGTAATATACAAACGAGTGATACTTGTTCAGCAAATAATTATGTAATTACTGAATGCACTGAAAGTAAGGTAAGTATAATAACTAGTAATGAAAATAGTGAAAATAACAATAGTTCTACTTCAAATAGTTTAATAAATATTAATTTAGCATCACTAGAAGAGCTAACAACTTTACCTGGTATTGGGGAAAGTAAGGCTCAAAATATAATAAATTATCGTGAAGAAAATGGATATTTTAAAACAATTGATGAAATAAAAAACGTAAATGGCATTGGTGAAGCAACATTTGATCAACTTAAAAAATATATTACAGTATAATTTATTGTTTGTTGTATTAATTACATTAAGTATAATATATGTAATAATATTTACGAAATTAATAAAATATGAATCAGTATATGATATAACTGAAAATAAAATTGAAGGCATAATAAAAACTTTTAGTATTAATGGTGATAAATTAAAATTAGAAATAAAAGCAAAAGAAACAATTATAGCTAATTATTACATAAAAAGTGAAGATGAGAAAAACGACATTTTAGATGAAATCGGAATAGGGAAGAGAATATTAATTTACGGCAGTTTAAATAAACCATTAAATAATACAATACCAAATAATTTTAATTATAAAAATTATTTATATAATAAAAAAATTTATTATATATTAAACATAGAAAATTTTGAAATAATAAAAGAAAATAATATTATAGACAAAATTAAAGATAATTTAATAAAAAGAGCCTATAATATGAAAAATAATTCTTTTTTATTAACACTTGTTTTAGGAGATAAATCGTTATTAGATAGCGAAACATATAATGCATATCAAAAAAATGGTATATCACATTTACTGGCAATTTCTGGAACCCATGTCTCAGTTTTACTAGCATTTTTTTCAAAAATGTTTAATAATATTAAACCAAAGAAAAAATTGATTATATTATCTATAATACTCATATTTTTTGGTTATTTAACAAATTTTCAAGCATCGGTAAATAGAGCTATATTTTTTTATATTTTTAGTAATATAAACAAAATTTTTTCTTTTAATTACAATAATATTCATATATTAATATTTACAGCAATATTTTTAATAATAATTAATCCATTTATAGTATATGATTTAGGTTTTATATATTCATTTATAGTTAGTTTTGGAATAATTTATTATAATGATAAAATAACAGGAAATTACATAGCCAAATTATTAAAAATAAGCATTATATCATTTCTATTTAGTTTACCAATAAGTGCAAGTGTAAATTATGAAATAAACATAACATCAATATTAATAAATATAATATATGTTCCACTAATATCTTTAATAATATTTCCCTTATCAATAATTACATATATTTTTCCTATATTAGAAACTTTATATACAATTTTAATAAATTTTTCTGATTTTTTAATTAATATTTTTTTAAATCTTTGTATATTTATTAATATACCTAAATACATGATGATTCTTAATGCAATTTTCTATATTTTATTGATTATAATAAAACAAAACCCTAAATGGATTACAATTTTTATATTAATAATAATTATTATAAAATTAACACCATATTTAGACAATTCATATTATTTATTTTTCCTTGATGTATCACAAGGCGATAGTTTAATTTTTATAACGCCTCATAAGAGAGAAGTTATATTAATAGATACTGGAGGAAAAATAGAGTATGAAAAAGAAGAGTGGCAAAAAAGTAATAAAGAATATAATTTAAGTGATAATACGATAAAGTTCTTAAAGAGTTTGGGGATAACTAATATAAATTATTTAATTGTTACACATGGCGATTTTGACCATATGGGAGAAGCTATTAATTTAGTTAATAATTTTAAAGTAGAAAAAGTTATATTCAATTGTGGAGAATATAATGATTTAGAGAAAGAACTAATTAAAGTTTTAGATAAAAAGAAAATTAAATATTATTCATGTATTAAAGAATTAAATATTGATAAAAACAAATTATATTTTTTAAACAACAAAGATTATGGTAATGAAAATGATAATTCGAGTATTATTTATACAAAACTTAATAATCATAAATTTCTTTTTATGGGAGATGCTGGAATAGAAGTAGAAGAAGATTTAATAAAAAAATATAATCTTCAAGATATTGATGTTTTAAAAGTTGGACATCACGGAAGTAAAACGAGCTCAAGTATTGAATTTATAAATGAAATAAATCCCAAATATTCAATAATTAGTGTTGGTAAGAATAATCGGTATGGTCATCCAAATAAAGAAGTGTTAGAAAGTTTAAAAGAATCTAAAATATATAGAACAGATGAAGGTGGAAGTATTATGTTTAAAATTAAAAACAGTAAATTAAAAAATGAGACTTGCAGTTCATAGGAAGGAGTAATATGAATTATTATAATGAGATAAAAAACAGATTAATTGATAATGAAATATATTCAAGAGTTAAGGATTATTCAAAAGAAAGGCATAAAGTAATTGCATATTTTGAAATAGGTAAATTATTAAACGAAGTAGGAGGCAAATATGGAGATAATATTATAGATGAATATTCTAAAAAATTAGTTGTTGACGTAGGTAAACAATACAATAGAAGAACTTTATTTAGAATGAAACAATTTTATAATATATTTAATAACTCAAAAGTGTCCACGCTGTGGACACAATTAACTTGGAGCCATTTAAGATTATTATTTAATTTAGAAATTGATTCTATGAATTATTATATCAAAGTAATAATCGATAAGCGTTTATCAGTTAGAGAGTTAGAATTTAAAATCAAATCTAATGAATATGAAAGATTGCCAACTGAAACTAGAAATAAACTAATATCTAAAGATAGCGTTGAAGTGAAAGATTTAGTACCTAATCCTATTTTAATTAAAAATAAAAATAATATAGAAATAATTACTGAAAAAGCATTACATCATTTAATACTAGAAGATATTGAATCATTTATGAAAGAACTTGGTAATTCATTTAGTTTTATAGGTAGTGAGTATAAAATTAAAATAGGTAACAACTTTAATTATATGGATTTGTTATTATTTAATATTGAGTATAATTGTTATGTAGTTGTTGAATTAAAAATAACAGAACTTAAGAAAGAACACATTGGTCAAATACAAATATATATGAATTATATAGATGAAAATTTAAGAAAGATTAATCAAGATAAAACTATAGGAATTATAATTTGCAAACAAGATAACAAATATGTAATAAAATATTGTTCAGATGACAGGATAATTGCTAGAGAATATGAATTAGTATGATATAATAATTATTAGAGATGATAAAATGAAAATACCATTAAGATATCAAAATACGGAGTACGATTGTGGGACCACTTCGTTTATAAATGCGCTGGCCTATTTATACGATAGAGAAGATGTACCAGTTTCGCTTATAAAAGCAGTTTATAAATATACATTGGATGTAGAAGGTGAAGATGGGATTATTGGCAAAGGTGGAACTTCCAGAAAACATGCAGAGTTACTTGCAAGATATTTTGTAAAATATGCCAATGAAAATAAAAATTTTAATATAAGTTGTAGAGTATTAAGTAAAGATAAAGTTAACTTGTTTGATTTGAAGAAAACAGTAGATAATAATGGGGTTATAATTGCAAGATGTTGGCAGAGTGTTGAACATTATGTGTTAATAACAAAAATCGATGATAATTTTGCTTATATTTTTGATCCATATTATTTGAATGAAGACTATTATTATGATGACGAAGATGTAGCAATAGTACTTCATGAAACATTTACTCATAATAGGATTGTAAGAATAGAACGATTATTCACTGAAGAAAAGAAAGATTTTTCATTATTGAAAGAATCAGATAGAGAAGTAATTTTAATAAATAGATAAATTTTTAGAATTATCATTTTGATACTTCTTTTTCTTTGTAAATAAAGACTTTGAATACGTGTGCTTAACCGATAGTCACCACACGGAGACTACGACCATATGGGAGAAGCAATTAACTTAGTAGAAAATTTCAAAGTAGAGAAAGTTATATTCAATTGTGGAGAGTTTAATGAATTGGAACAAGAGCTTATTGAAGTTTCAGATAAAAAGAAGATACCATATTATTCTTGTATTAAAGAATTAAATATAGATACTAACAAATTATATTTTTTAAATACTAAAGATTATGATAATGAAAATGATAACTCATCGGTTATTTATACGGAACTTGATAATTATAAATTTCTATTTATGGGAGATGCAGGAGTAGAAGTAGAAGAAGATTTAATAGAAAAATATAATTTAAATGATATAGATGTATTAAAAGTTGGGCATCATGGATCAAATACCTCATCAAGTAAAATTTTTATAAATAATATTAAGCCAAAATATGCAATCATAAGTGTTGGTAAAAACAATAGATATGGACATCCGAAAAGTTCTGTTTTAGATACATTATCAAATTCAAAGATATATAGGACAGATTTAGATGGAAGTATTATGTTTAAGATTAATAATAAATTGAAAATAGAGACATGTGAACCATAGAAAGGAGAATGCAAATGAATGAATTGAAAGAATATACAGAGAGATTGTTTGAAGATATTAAGCGCATAGGTGAAGACGGTAATGAATATTGGTTGGCACGTGAGTTAATGCCATTGCTTGAATATAGCAAATGGGAAAATTTTAATAATGTGATTAAGAAAGCAGTAATAGCATATAAAAATAGCAATAACGATGATTCATATTGGCTTCCCGAAGTCAGGAAGCCAATAATAACAGGTAAAGGTAAAGAAGAATATATTATAGATTATAAACTATCTAGATATATATGTTATTTAATAGTTCAAAATGCTAATCCTAAAAAGAAAATGGTGGCTTTAGGTCAAACTTATTTTGCAATACAAACTAGAAAACAAGAACTAAGTGAAAAAGAATATAGCGAACTTACTGAAGATGAAAAAAGATTTTATCAAAGAAATTTAACTAGAAAAGGAAATTATTCTTTGAATATTGCGGCTAGAAATGCAGGAGTTAAAAACTTTGATAAATTTCATAATTCAGGTTATAAAGGATTATATAATGGGGAAACTGCAAATGATATTGCTAAAAGAAAGAAACTAAGATATAGAGAAGATATTTTAGATAATATGGGGAGTGAAGAACTTGCTGCTAATCTTTTTCGAATTACTCAAACTGAGGCTAAATTAAAAAATGAAAATATTGGTGTTGAAAATGAAGCTAATAAAACACATTATGAGGTAGGAAAAGAAATTAGGAATACAATTGAGAAACTTGGTGGAACGATGCCAGAAGAACTTCCGACACCAGATAAAAGTTTAAAAGAATTAGAGAAAGAAAATAAATTTGAAAATAATTTAATAAAGTAAAAGAATATGAAACATTGTAATTCTACATATCATAGAGAAAAAAACATATTTTATGTGACTTTCTAAGTTTTTACAAGTAGTTTTTGTAATTTTTTTAAAAAGTTGTGATTTTGGCTGAATTTGTAGTTTACCACACCACTAAAACACCAAAAGTACTTATTTTTTTAATTTTTGGTGTTGAAAAGTTGATATAT
>CASFPB010000045.1 GCA_949296605.1 uncultured bacterium | reverse complement strand
AAGGGCGAAACGAAGTTGAGTTCATCTTGACCCTTGCTTTTTAGATTTCATAAATTACAATTTTTATTCAAACAAAGTTCACCTTTGTTTGTTATCTACTAAATAATCAAAAATGTAACATTTCTAAAAAATCTTAACATACTAAATTGTTTATATAAAAAAAATATGTTATATTTAATTAAACAATAAAGGAAGGATTTATGAAAAAAATTTTGTGTGGTTCGATACTATTTATAATAATAATTTTTATATACGCAAGATATATAAATACTAATGGTTTTAAAATAATGGATAACACCATAAAAATTGAAAATTTACCTAAAGAATTAAACGGTTTTAAAATAATTCAATTATCTGATGTTTTACTAGGTTCAACTACAAACTTAAATGAATTAGAAGATATAGTAAATTCAATCAATAAATTAAATCCAGAAATAATTGTATTTACAGGGGATTTAATTGCTAAAGATAAAAAATTAACAAATAAAGAAGTAGAAACCTTAAAAGAAATATTAAAAAGTTTAAATTGCAAACTATATAAATATGCTATTATAGGCGATAATGATCAATCAAATATTCAATTATATAAAGAAATAATTAATGATAGTGGCTTTACCTTGTTAGATGATAAATCAACATACATTTTTTATAAATCCAAAACACCAATAAAATTAACCGGAATAACAAATAGTAATAATATAGAAAAAGCACTTTATTTAGAAGAAAATTACGAAACAATCTACAACATTGCTTTAACACATTATCCAGATAATATAGAAAACATATCAAATTACGATGTTGATTTAATTTTGGCTGGCCATTCATTACAAGGACAAATAAAAATTCCATTTATCGGAGGAATAATAAAAAAAGATGGAGCGCAAACATATATTGGAGATTATTATAAAATTAACAAAACGGAAATGTATATATCTGGAGGAATAGGAACAGACAATAATTTTAATTTTAGATTTAATAATAAACCACAAATAAATGTATATCGTTTAACATCAAAAAACAAATAGTATTTTACTATTTGCTTTTATTATAGATATTCTATTAATTTATAATTTGCATTTAATTTTTCGATTAACTCGTTTGTTTCATATTTAGAAAACATTTCAACAAATACACTATTGTCAAGTAAAAACTTATCAGGATAATTAATAAAAATTTCTTTATATGTATCAATGCCCAAACTAGAAATATATTTTAAATTTTCTCTTACTAAATCTAAATTATTCATTATCAATTCTTTCATTTTAGAAGGAGTATTATTTTCATATTCTTCAATATCACTTTTATCAAAACCAAAATCTTCTAACATTTTCATGCAATACGACCTCTTTCTAAATCATTATTTAATTCTAAAATAATATCTATTTTACTAGCTAACAATTCATCATTATTAACATATTTTTTAAAAATTTCCATTAACACTTCTTTTTCACTTAAATCACTTTTAGAAACATCATTTAATCTAGCGAAAATATTATCTTTTTCATTTTGTAAAGAAAATTCTTCAATTAATCGCATTACATGTTCATCTAAATTTGAAACAACATTAATTTCTTCATTTAATTCATTTTTTTTTATATCTATTTGTGAAATTATATGATCAAAAGCTCTTTGACTGAAGATAAAAGAAGCATAAACACCATCTTCATTTTTATAAATAACACCGACAGCATCAGCTTTTGCCATTCTTTTTATAACCATTTCAACTGGTTGTGTTAAAAATCTAGGATTTTGCTTATATGCTGCAACAAAGCCCATTTCTTCAGCTAATTTAATTTGCCTTTCCAAATCTTTAGGTTCTATAGATAAAACTATAGTTTGAGAAGGTTTTTTAAGATATATATCATGGGATTCCAAAACATCTAACGATTCTGGATTAGCAATAGTATAAGAAGCAAAAGATTTATAAGTTTGTTCTTTATCTCTATCTTTAAAATGTGTTTCTAATCTATTTTTTAAATCTATTACTTTTTGTTCCATAAAAACTCCTTTCTAATAAGCCATTAAAGGCACTTTTCTAGGATCCAAACCACTAATTTGAAGAATATTAATCGTATTATTTAACCCTTGAAGATCATATTTTACTAAGACTCCAGGGACTAAATTAATATCTTTAGCAACTTTACCTATAGCAAACAGTTTTTCAAGTTTACCACATAATTCTTTATCAAATATAATCATTACATTATCATATAAGATATCTAAATTAATATCTTTAGATTTCAATGCATCTATATTTTTCTTGAATAATTCTAAATCATAATTTATTAACATTTTTTCTTTTGCTTCATTAGCAAATTTGCTACAGTCTAAACCATTAGCAGTTAAAAATTCATCTAGTAATTTTTTTTCATTTTTTCCAGAGTTTTCAGAACTTTCATCACTATCAAAATGAGAATCAAATACCCCGTTATTATTACTATCAACAATTTCATTTAATTCAATAGAATTTTCCTTTAATACTTTATTAAATATTTCTTCCAAAACAGGTTTTTGTTCTGAACTTTCTTTAACCTCTTTTACGGCATCATCTTTTTTATCATCTTCATTAATTTCATTATTTATAGCAGATTCTTTTTTAGCCTCTACTAATACTTCAGTTATAGTTTTACCACTTGATTTATCCCCACTTTTATAACTTGCGTCATATTCATATAAAGCATCTTCAGGAAACATTAATAATTTAGCTGCTTCTCTTTGCTCATTTTCACTAAAATCAAATTTTTCTAATAATCCCGTTATTGCATCTCTAGTGATATTAATATTGCCAGCTAAGGCTAAATCAAAATATTCATTAAGTTTAGCTTGTGCTTGTAATGCCTCATCTTTTCTAATGCCTAATTCTTCAACTAAAGTAATGGCATTATTCATTTCAGCCTCAACATTTTCAAGTTTTTCAGAAGCTTTTTTATTTTCATAAGCTACCTTTGAAATAGTATCTGGTAACATTTTGCTTACTTTTTCATTAATTAACTCAGGATTAAAATCAATTCCTAATCTATCCAATACATTAGCAAAATCATCTCTGTTTATACTACTTAAAACAGAAATTAATTTATCGCCTTCCTCAGCTAAAGTTTGTTCCTCTTTTGTTAAACTATCTATTTCTTTTAATAAAGATTCTTTTTCATTTTTAGTTCTTTCCTGAGTTTCAATTGCATCTTCTCTTTCTTTATTCATTTTAGCCAATATAACACTATCTTCACCACGTAAATTATATAACTTATTTAGTAAAGCTCTTACATCACTTGACAATGCTTTCATTTAATCACGCCCTTTATTATGAATAAATTATAACAAAAGAAAAAAGAAATGTAAACCTCTATTTATTTTTCAACTTTTTATAATCTATTTTTATAAAAAAATTAGGTAAAAAAATGTCTATTTACAATTTCTTATTATATACAAAAATAAAAATATACATAAAAATAAGTTTATTTTAATGTAAATAACAAATGCCCCATTCTTACATATATTAATTTAGAAGGAGGAAATTAAATGAAAAAGAAAATTATAATTACGTTATTATGCTTGCTTGTTATTATAATATCAATTTTCATTATCACTAAAATTAATAAAAATAAAAAATCAGATTTAATAAAAATCAAATTAGCAGAAGTAACACATAGCTCATTTTATACTCCATTATATGTATCAATTGAAAATGGGTATTTTGAAGAAGAAGGTTTAGAAATTGAACTTATATTAACCCCTGGTGCTGATAAAGTTAGTGCAGCAGTATTATCAAATGACGTTGAAATAGGCTTTGCAGGTGCAGAATCAGCAATTTATGTTTATGAGCAAAACGAAAAAGATTATTTACAATTATTTGGTGGACTAACAAAAAGAGATGGACAGTTTATAGTAGCAAGAAATAATTATGAAAACTTTGAATTAGAAGATCTATATGATAAAGAAATATTAGTAGGAAGAAGCACAGGAATGCCTGCCTTAAATTTTTTAAATGCATTAAAAAATAATAACATAGATATTAATAAAATAAATGTAAATTATTCAATAGAATTTGCAGCTTTATCAGGAACTTTTATAGGTGGCACAGGTGATTTTGTTAATCTTTTTGAACCAAATGCAACCAATTTAGAAAAAGAAGGATATGGAAAAGTTGTAGCTAGTATTGGTATGTTAAGTGGTGAAGTTCCCTATACAGCATTTTATGCTAGAAAAAGTTACATAGATGAAAACCCAGAAATAATAAAAAAATTCACAAATGCAATTAATAAAGGTCTTGAATATACATTAAATAATGATGCAACAACAGTTGCAAATGATATTATAGGTCAATTTCCAGATACAAATATAAAAGACTTAGCTTTAATGATAGAACGATATAAAGAATATGATTGTTGGTTAGAAAATCCATATATAAGTGAAAAGTTATTTACTAATCTTGAAGATTTTCTAATAGATTTCGATTTGTTAGAAAAATATGTTCCATATAGTAATTTAGTTAATAATTTTTATGAATAAAAATTTATTAGAAATTAAAGATCTTACAAAAATTTACCATACTAAAAATGGAGAAATTAAAGCAATAGACAACATATCTTTTAATTTATATGAAAAAGAATTTTTATGTATAGTTGGATCAAGTGGCTGTGGAAAATCTACTCTTTTAAATATTCTAGCAAATTTAGACGAAAAAAGTGATGGACAAATTAAAAAAAATAAAAATTTAAAAATAGGATATATGCTACAAGAAGATGCATTATTTCCTTGGTTAACAATTTTAGAAAATGCAACTTTAGGACTTGAAATAAAAAAAATAAAGACTAAAGAAAATATTGAATATGTAAAAGAATTACTAACCAAATATGGTCTTAAAGATTTTATAAATAAATATCCATCACAACTATCAGGAGGAATGCGTCAAAGAGTTGCTCTAATAAGAACTCTTGCAATTAAACCAGATATTCTTCTATTAGATGAACCATTTTCGGCACTAGATTATGTATCAAGACTTATGGTCAGTGAAGATGTAAAAAAAATAATTAAAGCTGAGAAAAAAACCGTAATTATGATAACGCATGACTTAGCTGAAGCAATTAGCTTAGCTGATAGAATAATAGTTTTATCAAAAAGGCCATCAAGAATTAAAACTATATATGATATAAAAATAGATGGTTCATCAGCATTGGAAAGAAGAAAATCTAATAAATTTTCATATTATTATGATTTATTATGGAAGGAATTAGATAAAAATGTCTGAAAATCAAAAAAAGTATATTAAAAAATTAAAAAAGAAAAAAAAAATAATTATATTTATTCAAATATTTATAGTAGTGGCATTTATATTGGCATGGGAGTATTTAGCAAATAAGAATATAATTAATACATTTGTCTTTTCAAAACCAAGTAAAATTTTAAATACATTGATTAATCTTGCAATTGAAAACAATTTATTTAACCACATTTCAACAACATTAATTGAAATCTTAATTGCATTTAGTTTAGGAATATTACTTGGATTTATTATTGCTATTATACTTTATCAATTCCCAATAATAAATGAAATTGTAGATCCTTTTTTAACAATGATTAACAGCTTACCCAAAGTAGCATTAGGTCCTTTAATAATAATAATAGCTGGGGCAAATACAAAAAGCATTATAATAATGGCTTTACTAATAAACTTAATAATTAGCATAATTACAATATATAATGGTTTTATAAGCACAGATGACAAAAAAATTAAATTATTAAAATCTTTTGGAGCAAATAAATACCAAATATTATTTAAATTAGTAATTCCTAATTCATATAAAACAATAATATCTAGCTTAAAACTTAATATTTCTATGAGCTTAATCGGGGTAATAATGGGAGAATTTTTAGTAAGTAAATCAGGCATAGGTTATTTAATTATATATGGAACACAAGTATTTAATTTAAGTTTAGTTATGGCTGGCATCTTAATATTGGTAATTATTTCTTTTATTTTATATAAATTAATTACTTTTATTGAAAAAAAGTTAATTAAAAAATTCTAGTAAAATAAGCTAGAATTTTTTTGATTATTTAATAATAATATTAATAACATATTTTATACATAAAACAACATTATCTTACACGCAATATTAACATCTATTAATAATTTTAATTATTATTTATTAATTCAATTGGTTTCAATTTACTTAAATAAATAATTGGAAAAATTAAACTTACAATCATAATTAATATTTCTAATATAAAAACAATACCTAAAGTATTTAAATTATATGATAATGCCATTATACTAAAATTAACTTCATTTGCAATAAAACTATTTAAAACAATTATCGATAAGATTGATAAAACATTTGATAAAATAAATGTTACACAAGTAATAAATGCACTTTCTAACATAAATATTTTTACAATATCAATAATTTTAGTTCCCAATGCTCTTAAAATGCCCACTTTCTTTTTATTATTAGAAATATTATTAGTTATAAATAAAATAAATAATATTATTGCGAAGGCTAAAAAAACAATAGCAATATAAATTGAAATTTTTTCAATACTATCAACCACATTAGAAACACTTTTCATTGTTTCACTAAAATCAGTTTTTACTTCATATTTATCATTATTTTCATATTTTTCGAATATATTTTCTAATCTAACTGCATCATTAATTTCATAGTCTAAATGATCTATTAATTCATTTGGAACCATATACTTCTGAAATTGATTTAAATTTATATAAGTGCTATTTCCATATCCAATTACTTTTAACTCATAAGTTTTTTCTTCTTCATCGGGAAAAAAATCATTAACATCTTTTAAAATCAAAGAAATATTATTACCGATTAGATTTTTTTCTTTGACAATATAATCATAAACTTCATTTTCTATTTTTTCGTTATCTACATATTCAATATCTGGAATAGCATAATCGCATTCTCCAAATCCTAAGCATTTCTTTTCATACTCACTAATTAAATGTTCTCTTTGTTCTAATTGTTTTTCATATTCCAAAATAGCACTATTTATTCTTTTATCTAATTCAGCATTAATTTCTTTTCGATATAATTGATAAATCAGGTCTTTTGATAAATAAATTTCTTCTTCATTTAAAGTTATATCAATATTTTCATTTTTTATTACCGTTGTAAGATTAATAGTATAATTATCATAAATTTCCGAATCATTAGTTTTTATCACATTTGGAAAAATCTCAGGAACTAAAGTTCCATTATTCATGAATTCACTAATTTCCCAAAAATTATTATTAACCACTAAAATATACAAACTATCATTAAGATAAGTATTTATAAATTCTTTATATAGATCTGTAGGTTCTTGTTTTAATTTATCATATCTCTTTTGTTTTAAACTTTCAAATTTTTCTAAATTTTCATCCTTTATTATTCCTTTAATAATAAGGTATTTATCGTCCATAACATATAATTTTTGATTAAGTAATTCATTAATATCATCCACAAATTTTTCTTCACCAAAATAAGTTTTAAATTGCTCATTATATTTTGGTTCATTAAATCCATGAACAACTAAATAATCCGCTATAATCTCTGGAATAAGTATTTCATATGGTTGATTGGGGATTTCCCCAATAATATTTAAATTTTTTAGTTCTTTTTCATTTAAACTTTTAAAAAAAGTATCAGAATCATAAGAATCCAATGATTTATAATAAGCATTATTATAGTATTCATCATTAAAAATTTGTGCATCATTATTTAAAACAGAATCTTTAAAATCATATATTAAATTATAAGATAATAAAATGCTATATTTCGAATAATCATCACCAATATCTTTTTCTATTATGTTTAAATCTTTATCAAACATTTTATTCGTTATATTTGCAAAATTATTACCAACTTTTCTTACTTGGACTTTTGTATTATTTTCTTTAATCATTGTTTCAGCATGCATTTTAGGAACATTAAATTTTTGAATATTTAAACTGATTTCTAATAAAGAAAATGCAATACTTAAAATTATAACGGTCAAAAACAATCTTATTTTTTTATGGTGTAGCAAACCAAAAGCAAATTTTAATTTTTTAATAAAACTAATATGAAATTGATTTTTTCTTATATTAATATTTTCATCATCAATACAATAACTTTCTTCATAACTAATAATTTTTCCATCGGATAACTCAATAATTCTATCAGCATATTGTTGAGCACTTTTCCTGTCATGAGTAACTAAAACGACTAAACAAGTTCGTGATATTTCTTTTAATTTTTCAAATACAATTCTACTATTATTAGAATCTAAATTCCCCGTTGGTTCATCTGCTAAAATAACTTGTGGATTTTTAACTATTGCTCTAGCTATTGCGACTCTTTGTTTTTCTCCACCAGAAAGTTCATTTATTTCCCGTTTAGCAAAATCTTCCAACTGAACAAAACTTAATGCTCGCATTATTTTTTGATGATTGTCCTTGTCATCATGCAAATCTAACGATAAACCAACATTATCATAAACATTTAATTCTTCAAATAAATTAAATTCTTGAAAAATAAATCCAATTTCACTACTTCTATAGTTAGTAATTCTCTTTTCATTAAACTTATATATATTTTCATTATTAAATAAAACTTGTCCAGATGTTGGTTTATCTAAAAGACCTAAAATATTTAACAAAGTAGTTTTTCCGCTACCACTAGCTCCCAATATGCAAACCATTCCCATTTTTGGTAATATAAAAGAAACATTGTTTAACACAGTTGTTTCTTTTCCTTTTTTAGATTTGTATATTTTAGTTACATTCTGCAATTTAATCATATTTTAACCTCTAAATATTTACTACTAATTGAACTCCTTGTGTTCGATCATACTTTGAAATTACGCTATTTGGATATATAAAAGTTCCACCTAATACAGTTTTTCCAGAGTCATTTGTATAATTTCCATATGTAAAATTCTTAGCTTCTGTTGCTGTAAGAGTTGTAGTAACAGCATGTTCATAAGCAGCATTAATTACTGTATTATTTAAAGGTAAATTGTAAATTATAACATCTAATTCTACTTCTAAACTACTAGAAACTGTATTTACAATATTAGTAACTAATCCATCTCCATTTTCTTTTCTAACTCTATTTCCACTATTTCCATCATAGGTAATTATATTTCCATCATATTTTTGTGTAACAGTAAAACTAGATGGATTATATGTAATTGGTCCATCTGATGAAACAATCACAAACCCAATTGTGTCTAAGTGTTTTATTTTTGGAATTTGTTTCCATGTTGTTTTAACATTTATGTGCCTACCATTTGTAGATAATGTTGTAGCCTTATATTCCGTGTTATATGTGCAAGTAAATATCCCATTTATACAAGATTCACCTATGCTTCTCATTATTCCATATTCGCTTGGCAATATAACTTCATTTTCATATTGGTTTTCAGTTATTTTAATTGTAGCAGTATCTACTAAAATATCATTTTGATCATAAACACTTATTGTTTTAAAATAGCCAGTAGTGGATAGAAAAGCTAAAGAATCATCTTCACCAATATTTTCCTGTGCAAATGTAACAATGGGAAAAACAAATAAACTTAATAAAATAAACCATATTTTTTTCATTAATAAACCTTCCTTTTCTTTAATATTTCTTGTCTATTACCATTTTATATTATAAATATATTATATCATGTATACTTTAAGAAGTAAATTAATGGGAGAAAAACTCATTAGTTTATGATAGAATATTTTTTATTCTTTCTTGCAAGAAAGAATAAAAAAATCGTGTTTGAGTAAGGGCAGATTATATCAAGGGTCTT
>CASFPB010000044.1 GCA_949296605.1 uncultured bacterium | reverse complement strand
TTTATTACTACTATTTGCAAGTAAAGTTGCAGTTCCAGTAGCAGAACTATTCAAATTACCTGCACCTATTCCAAAATTAAATTGATTGATATTTAAATCAATATTATTACTTATATCAAATTTTAAATTATCTGTTGTTTCGCTCGAAATATGTATATTTCCTTCTTCACTACCTTGTAATTGAGATTGAAAAAAAGCAAATGTTGCACTAACAACAACAAATATAGCAATTACAGAAATAATAAGTATTTTCTCTATATTCTTCTTTTCTAACATGATAATCTATCCTTATAATAATTATTGTAGCATGTCAACAAATTTTATTCAATATATATACTAAATATTTTTATAATTGATACATATAAAAAGAACTACATTAAGTAGTTCCATATTATTCAGTGCTTTCTAAACCAATACTACTATTTATTGTATTTACTAATGAATTAATTTCTGTATCAGTTGAAGTTTCAGCTTCACTATATAAATTTGCCTGTTTTAACATAAATGTTGCTACAACTGGTAAAGTTTTATCTATAGTAGTAGCTATGTTTGTAACAGCAATTTTAAGACCTTCAGTAGCAGATGTTAATTCAGAACAATTAACATTATCACAAATATTTTTAAATTCTGTATTTGAACTATTTAAATCAGCTGTAATAGCCTTATTAACATCTTCACTTCTAGCATATAATCTTAATATTTCCTGAGTTTTAATATCAACCATTTATATCACTCCTTTATTTGCTACCATTAACTGTATTAGATTCAATTTCATTGTTTGCAAGAGCTAAATTATACATAGTGCTAGAGAACTTTTGAATAGTTGGTATTATTGTATTATTTAATTTATCAATACAAGCTTGTAACTCTTCAATATAACTCTTAACATCACTATAAGCATCGTCATTTTGCCAATTAGTAGTAACAGAATTTTTTATAAAAGATAAACTTTCTACATTGTTTAATAAATTAGATTTATAAGTAGCTAAATTACCTGCACTTTCAATTAATTGATCCACATTAGTAATATGATATTGACCTTCATTACTTGCCATTATTATCAATCCTCCTTACTTTATAATAATTAAGACAAATTGTCTTTAATATAAGCATAAATAGTATTTGCAAAATTAGTTCTAACACTAAGATCTGGAACATACATTGCCCCTGTTTCATTATTGCGCTTACTCGCACCTTCAAAAAATACAGCGAATGTATTTGTTGCATCTGCAACAGTAGTCTTCGAGCTTAACGAATCGACTACTGAAGATATATTACCACCGCAAGGAGTTCCTTGCATTTCGTTCCATGCGTGATCAAGTTGAGTTTCTAATGACCAATCACTTGGATATCTGCTATCAAGCCATTGAAATAGACCTTTTGAACTAGAAGTACGATTCTTTATATCTAAAACAAAACCAGATTCTTGACAAGCATTTCCTAAAATTCCAGCAATTTGTTCATCAGATAAGCCTTTTTCTTTAAAGTAATAAAAACATTCATTTAAATTATTCCATTCAGTTTCAGAACCGATCTTATTTTCCAAAGTAGAATAATTATTTTTTCCAGAACTATATGAACTAGAATCATTGATTGTCGCATCAGCCTTCATATCTGATGTAATTAATCTACCAGAATTAGTTATTGTGCCATCTTCAGCATAATTAGTTTTTAAAACATCAATAAGATCTTGAAGTTGAGCATTTGCATCATCTAAAGATACTTGATAAGATTGCATTTGAGCTCCCATAAAATCAACAAGCACTGGAACAGCTTTCTTTAATTTTTCAGCAACAATTGAAATAGTATTATTTAAACTAGCAACAGAAACTTCTAATGCTGTTCCACCACCAGTTAAATTTGTGCAGCAGTTATTCATTTCAGTATCAACTTTTGCCAAAGTTGATACCATTTCTGTATTAACGTCACTTAATCGATCTTTTTGTCTTAAAACTTCTAACAAATCAATTTTTACTCCCATATTGCACCTCCTATTATGAGTATAGCATATAAAATTTATGCAAAAAAGACAAATTTACAAATATTTACACTTTTTTAATAGACAAACTAAACCTTATATGCTAATATAACCTCCAAAAAGAGGAAAAATATGAAAATAGAAATAATAATAGATTCATCTATACCTAATCAAAGCTTATTTATTAACGACTATGACGAAAATAATCATATAACAATATTTTTTAGTAATATAGAAAAATACGGGCAATTTATAAATAATTTTACTAATGAAGCTATATTTTTTAATGAGTTAGGAAATAAAATTTCACTAAAAACAATAGTTAAACAGCTAAACATCACAATAAATGATTTTAAAATAAAGTTAATAAATACTATACCATTAATTTATTTAAAAACATATAAAGGAAAAATAGAAAATATATTTAAATCAAATAAACCATTAATAATAGATTTTAAAGATTTAGAATTAAATGAAATATTAGGTATTTTAACGCATCCAGAAAATAATAACCCAAATATTTTATATAAATGTGAAATAGCATCAAACGAGTTATTAACATTACATGAAATAATAGATATGTTTCAGCATATATTAGATATTAGTGAAAAAATAAAAACTAAAAAATATTCTTCATTAGAAGCAATATATTATATTTATTACAAATTAAAAGCCAAAATATACAAACAAGAAAGTGAAAATGAACCATTATACACCAGCAGAAGCATTAACCAAATTAGAAAAGCAAATAAAATAGTATGTGAAGGATACAGTAATTATTTTTATGCAATAGCTAAATTTTTAAATTTACCAGTATTTAAATTAAATTGGGCAAACGAAGATGAAAAAAAGCCAGGACACAGTGAAAATATAGTTTTTATAAACGATCCTAAATATAAAGTAATTGGAATATATGCAATTGATGTAACATGGGATTCTAAAAAAAATGAAAATGACAACAGATACAAAAAAAATATAAGACATTTTTTAATACCTTTATCAATTGATGAAACTGAAAAAAAATTAGCAAGGTTATTATATCCGGATGACCCAATATATTATAAAATAATAAATTCATACAAAAGATACAAAAAATTCATAGAATTAAATGCACCAACATTTATATTAAATGAAGAATTAAAAAGATTAATAATAAGAATAAACAAATTATATGAAATATTAGGATTAAAACCAATATCTAAGGAGAATAATTTAGAAGAGGAAATTAATAAAATTATAATATTAAGTAATAGATTAATACCTATTAACACCCTTGAAAATGCTATATATGAAATTCATAAAAGTAGTGATTCAGATTTAAAAGACACAATAACAACAAGTTATCATTATCAATTATTATCAAAAGAAAAAAAACTATTATTTGAAATATTTAGAAAAAGGAAAAAATGAAATTGCAAATATGACAATTTCATTTTTTATTTAAACATTTTTTTAGCGGTCCTAAGCATTTGGGCAGTATAACCAAATTCATTATCATACCAAGCTATAATTTTAACAAGTTGAGTTCCATTTGATTCAACAATATTAGTAGAAAGTCCATCTACAATAGCTCCATACTTTTTACCTAAAATATCACTTGATACTATTGGATCCATAGTAATTTTTATAGTTTCATTTTGATTATCTTGAAATAATTTAGTTATTTCTTCAACTGTTGTATTTTTATTAAGTTCAAGAGTAACATCTACAACAGAACCATCTGCAACAGGAACTCTAAATGCATTTCCATCCATCTTATTTAATAAATCTGGAATTACTAATCCAATTGCTTTAGCAGCTCCAGTAGAAGCAGGAACTATATTTTGAGCACAAGCTCTGCCACGTCTTGCTTTTATACCCTTTTTATGTGCTATATCAAGAGTAGCTTGATCATTTGTATAAGCATGAACAGTTGTCATAAATCCTTTTTTAATACCTAAATTATCATTAATAATTTTAAGCACGGGTGCTAAACAATTAGTAGTGCAACTAGCTGCTGAAACAATAACGTCTTCATCAGTTAATGTATTATCATTAACATTATATACAATTGTTTTCATTTCATCTTTTCCCGGTGCAGAAATTAAAACTTTTTTAGCTCCAGCAGTAATGTGTTTTTTAGCATCCTCATATGCAGTAAACTTACCTGTACATTCTAAAACTAAATCAACATTTAAATCTTTCCAAGGAAGACTTAACGGATCTTTTTCAGCATAAACTTTAATATGTCTTCCAGCAACAACTAAATCATTACTATCATAAGATATTTCATCTTCATGAAAAGAACCATGAACCGTATCATATTTAACCAAGTAAGCTAAATCCTCAGCACTAGTTAAATCATTAATGGCAACAATATCAAAATCAGTTTGTGTTACTATTTGTCTAAATGCCAACCTCCCAATTCTACCAAAACCATTAATTGCAACTTTAATCATTATATTTTCCTCCTATAAATTCTCTTAAAATTGATTCATCATTTACATATTCTCCTGGTATAGGAAAAAATTGTTTTAAAAAATCAATTAATCTCCTAGCTTCTTCATAATAATTTGAATCTACCCCAACAGATAACAACAACGGTTCAACAAATACTTTTAAAACCCCTATTTCATAAGCAAGAGCAGTATTAATTATTACATTTGCTTGATGAATATATGGAAATATATATTTTTCTTCTCCATATCGCACTTTTTGCCAATTATCTATTGTTTTAAATACATCATATCCTCTTGTTCTATTATCTCTAACAATTCTTCTGAGTAATCTTAAATCAATTGTTGAAACATAATTATGTTCATCAATATTAAGGGGAATAAATGGACTTAAATATATTTTATATTTATATTTATCATCCACATTAGCAGTTAATTCATCATTTAAGGCATGAAGACCTTCGATTAAAAATATAGTATTATCCTTCATCACAACTTTATCTTTAGAATACTCTCTTTTACCAGTTATAAAATTATATGAAGGTAAAGCAATTTCTTTACCATCTAACAAATTATTTAAATCATTATTAAATGCATCAACATCAATTGCTTCCAAACATTCAAAATCATATTTTCCATTTTCATCAACAGGATTTTTATCTTTATCAACAAAGTAATCATCTAAACTTATTTTAATAGTATTATAACCTAATGCTTCTAAGTATGATGCTATTTTAGAAGTTGTAGTAGTTTTACCAGAAGAAGATGGACCTGCAATTAAGATAAATTTTATATCGCGATTGCTAATTATATTATCAACAACTTTAGCAATATTTAAACTAAAAATAAGTTCATTAGATCTTATAAAATCTTTTATTTTTCCATTCCCAATAGTTTTATTTAAATTACTAATATATGGCATATTTAAGTTATCCAACCACTTTTTACCTTCTAAAAAAGAATCAATAATCTTATCATAATGAACATACTCAGGAACATTTTCATTACTATTAACTGATGGAAATAAAAAAACTATTCTATTATTACCTAAATAAATTAATTCATATTTATCAATACTTCCAGTTGAATAAGGCATAATAGAATAAAAATAATTTAATCTATTATGTAATTTATATAAAGTAACCATTTTATCACTAACACTTTGCACATTACTAGCTTTTTCAAATTCTTTTGTAACATTATAATATTTTATTGCATCTTTTGAAGAAACATTAATTTTTTCAATTATAGCATTTTCATCTATTAAATCTGCCATTTTTGCTTTTATTTTATTTAAATCTTCTTGAGTTAAAATCTTATTACCTGAAACAACACCAAGCATTCCCCTTGGAACACTATGTTCATAAGAAATTTTTAATTCAGGAAAAGTTTCTAACAATGCAACTTCAAATAAAAATTTTAAACCAGCTTTATATATCTTATTACCAATAATATCATTGGTATTAATAAAATCAATTTTACAATCGTGTATTGCTTTACAATCAAGAGAAAAAACTTCATTGTTTATTTTAAACCCCATTATATGATTCATATTAAAATCTTTACTAACTTCATAAAAAGTAATTCCAGAATCATATTCATGTATTGTGTTATCTTGAAAAGTAATTTTTACTTTTTCCATTATTATCCCTTCTATTCCTCTATTACTGAAACATTTTCACTACCTATAATACGCCTTGCAGCACATGGAGTTCCCTCCCATAACATATCGTTAGTACATATTCCTCTCGTAGATGTTGCAGCATGAACAATTTGACCATTTCCAGCATAAATTGCAACATGATGAGGATTAGAAACAGAACCATAAAAAATTAAATCTCCAGGTTGTAGGTTTTCATAATTTCCACCGGAAATATCAACAATATCGCCTTGATTTATTTGATAATAAGTAGTTTGTTCTAATTGATAACCATATTCCTCATAAATCTCTCTTACAAAACTAGAACAATCAACACCTCCATCATCAGTTAAATTTTTTCCACCATAAACATAACTTCCACCAACATAGCTCATTGCAGAATCAACTATTTCATTACCACTAGGCAAATTAATATATCTATTAGCTTCCTTATAAGTCCTAGTTATATCCCCATCACTTTCAAAAGTTGCCTTTAATAAACTGACTAATTGATTAAGTTCATTATTAGCCTCTGTCAAAGATACATTATATGATTCCATTTGTGTATCCATAAAAGTAATCAATTTTGGTATAGCTTTTTTCAACTTTTCAGTAACAGAAGAATTCACAGAAATTAAGCTTGCTACAGAAACTTCCAATGCCGTTCCTCCACCAGTTAAATTAGTGCAGCAATTATTTAATTCGGTATCCACCTTTGAAAGTGTTGATGCAACTTCTGCATTAACATCATCTAATCTATCTTTTTGTCTTAAAATTTCAAGAATATCAATTTTTACACCCATTATTTTTACCTCCTAGTTTAAATTATAACACATAAACACGTAAAAAATAAAATAAAATATGAATAAAAACAGTCAACTATTACTATTATTTACTTAGGTGATACAAATTGAACATAATTCCAACTGTAATACCCTAGTTTGACAGTTTTAATATCAATATCCTTGCAAACCTAGATAAAATCTAGTTTTTTTAAGATTTACTTCTTGCGTAATGTTTCGTTATGTATTATAATATTAAATATAGAGAGTGATTTATATGAGACTTGGAATAT
>CASFPB010000043.1 GCA_949296605.1 uncultured bacterium | reverse complement strand
TATAATTAATTACAAAATTACAAAATGTTTTATTTATTATTATAGTAGGGGGTTTTATATTTAAAATTATAAAAATAATAGATAATAGATAATAAAAGTAATGAACTAATTATACCACCAATAATATCACTAAAATAATGAACTCCTAAATAGATTCTACTTATCATCACTAAAATTGATACAATTAATAATGTAATGCTTATAATTATTTTTTTAAATCTTTTTAATTTTGTTTTATTCCATATAAAATATAATATTAACCCTACTATTGTTAATATTGACATTGTGTGTCCACTTGGAAAACTATATGAATTTTCTATTACAATTGGATTTATACTAGGTCTTGGCCTTCTTATAATTAGTTTAAGAGTTTGATTAAAAAATATATTAATTATTATTATAAAAAAATATGCTAATCCCCCACTCTTTTTTTTAATAATAGAATAGCCTAATATAATTAATAAATAAACTATTAACATTTCCTTAGAAACTAAAAATGAAAAAAACTTAAATAATATTGTTAACTTATTATTGATTAATTTACTAATTGTATAATAGACACATGAATCAATTTCAACAAAAAAATCAAATTTTATTAATAAAATATTCATTATTAATAAAATAATTAAAGATAATATAATAATTTTATTTGTTTTTTTATTCATTTTCTATCCCCACATTATAAAATATAATAAAAAACATTATTGTTATAATTATATCTACTATTATTTTACTAATTAATAAATTTATACTTAATAAATTATATAATATATATACGAAAAAACCACTAATAACTATTTTTAGTATTTTTTTTATAAAATAAATAAGATTTTTATTTAAAGAATTAATTTTATAAAAATTATTAAAATTGACAAACATACTAAATGCAAAAGCTATAAGTCCACTAATTATGTTTGATAATATTATTCCACTTAAATCATTTGATGAATTAATAAAGTAAAAAAACAAAACAAATAACAATAAAGATAACACATATGAAATTATTGTTCTAATAAAATATTTGCAAAACAATTGTATTATGTTAAAAATTTCTTTAAATAAATTAATTTTTAAATTATTTTTGTTTTTATTTTCTAATGTTTTTATAGGACAATATAATATTTTTAGTTCATCATCATAATTTTTTACAACTAAATTTAAATTAAAATCATATCCATTTTCTTTTATATTTAACATTTTTTTGGCAATATCTCTACCTATAATTTGAAGATCAAATAAATAATTTTCTTTCATTTTATTAAAATAAGTCAAAAAATTTATTTTAATAAAGGTATTTAATACAAATTTAGCTTTATTATTTTTATCTATACTATTCTTACCTATAATAATTTTATCTGGATTACTTATAGCAATTTTATAACACTTTATAATATCCTCAACATCAATATTAAAATCGTAATCCAAAATTATAAAATGCTTTATTTTTTTATAATTTTCCAAAGTATATTTTATACCCTTTTTTATTGATAAACCTTTTCCACAAGGCAAATCATTCGTTAAAACAGTAAATTTAGTTATTAAATTATCAAAAAAATCATAATATTTATTATTTGAACCATCATTTATAACAATTATCTTATTAAAATAGTTTTTTACTTCACTTGCAAATTTATTAAAACATTCTATTTCAGGATTACATAAAGGTATTATTAATATTACTTCATCTTTCATTTTATATCACAATATTATTTTAACAAAAAAAAATACTTTTTTCTACATAGTTTATAAAAAAACAATATGTTTTTAGCATATCGTTTTACTTAACTGGTTCACTTTTAACCCAATAATATGATCCATTACTTTCTTTAAAAGTATGTTTATAAAGTGTTCCATATTTTTTTAAAAAATCATAATCTACTTTTATATCTTCATTAAATACATTTGAACAATTATTATTCTTATTATTACCATCATAAGTCGTAAAGCACTCATTATTAACAATTTTCATAAAATAATCAAATATAATAATTTCGTCATTCTTTTTACTAGCATTTTTAATAGTTCTATATGTTTGTGGTTCAGCTCCTATTGTATACGTAAAACTTTCAGATAAACCACAATAATAATATCCTTCTTCATCATAATAACATACAGTTGTTGGATTTAATTGGAATTGTTCGTAATTTTCAATCTCTTTTCCATACATTTTTTTATATTGTTCATTAATTTTTTCACTTTCAACTTTAGTTATTGTGCAAATATCATCTTCATAATTGTCAGTAGCAAATTTTATATTTTCATTAACAGAACATGTATTATTTTTTTTAGTTTTATCTATTTTTACTATCGACGTTTCATCAATATTTAAAAGGCTATATGCATTACATATTCTAATATTATTATCAATATTATCATAATTAATTTCTTTTTCGCTATATATACTTAAACCATTACATACTTCTAAATCATTGCTGCCTAAATAGCTATACAATTCATTTATTTGAGTACTATTAGTATCTAATTTTTTTCCATTTAAAGTAAAATATAAAATTATTCCAACAATTACTACAAATAATACGACAACTAAAATAACCATATTAATTTTTATTTTTTTCTTGTTTTTACTCATTTGCATTATACCTTTCTTGATTGTATTTCCGCAATTTTTTCAAATACTTCTGATGCATTAGTTGCATTTATATCATTATATCCTAACTCTCTTAATGCTTGAATTTTAACAGTATTTAGTTGTTGTGTCCTGCTAAGTTTTTCTTCATTTTTTTGCTCAATTTCTTGAATAAATCTTTTGTGACTTTCTGCAAGTTTGCTTTTACTTGCTCCACCATTATTATAAAGAGTTAACGCTGAATATAGTATTCCTTCAAATATAAACTGCCTATCTTCATCGAATGCAAATTCATTAGGTTTAATAAATCCATTAGATTTAGCCATATATCCCAAAATATATTTAATTTCAGGAATATTATCCATAGATTGCAATAAATAATATAAATATTTTATAGCTTTTTCACTACTACTATCATCTTCTTCTAACTTTTCCTTTAATAAGAACACAAAATCATTTAATAATGTCCTTTTTTCCTTTGTTAATCCACTAAAATCTAAGTTTGAGTCAAATGCTTGAGATGATTTTATTGCGTTATTTAATCTTTTTTCTACTCCAATTAAATACTCAGTATTTACTACAATATTATTTATTGTTTCATTACTTCCATCTTTTATATCTAATAATTGTAACAATAATACTTTCTTTTCTTTAGGCCACTTATCTAAACTATCTAAAACAAGATAATTATACACCATTTGTCTTGAAACGCCTAAATATTTGGCAAGTTGAACTTTTGATAAACCTAATTCTTGTAATAGTTCATTTAATCTATCCACTTTATCACTACCTTCTTTAATTTACACTCTAATTATACATAACTTAACACTTAAAATCAATACTAGTTTTGTAAATACCACAAATTTATGCCTTCATTTCTTACATTTTTTATAAAACCACAACCAAGACATTCCTCACCTAAATATAAAACACATGCTTGGCCTGGAGTTACGGCCTTAGTTTTTCCAGGATATTTTACATTAATATTCCCATTTTCTAAATATTCTAATTCTACTGGATGATCTTGATCCCTATATCTAAATTTTGCTGTGCAAAACGTTGGTCTTAAATCAGAAATAAAATTCACATTTTCTATTTCACATTCATCAGATAATAAATACTTATTATCTTCCCCAAATGCAACATATAAAATATTTTTTTCTACATTTTTACCGCATACATAATGCCTTTTTTCATTTCCACTTATTCCAACATTTCGCCTTTGTCCAATCGTATAATTCATTAAACCATTATGTTTGCCAATAATTTCTTTTGTTTCAACCTCTATTATATCACCAGGATTAGGTTTCAAATAATTTTCAACAAATTTTTGATAATTCCGTTCTCCAATAAAACAAATTCCAGTCGAATCTTTTTTATTAGCAACATTTAAACTGTTTTCTAATGCTATTTGTCTTACCTCAGGTTTTGTATATTCTCCAATAGGAAATAAAACATTTTTAAATTGTTCTGTTTTTACATCTGCTAAAAAATAAGTTTGATCTTTATTTAAGTCAACTGCTCTTAATAATTTACCTCGTTTTAATCTAGCATAATGACCCGTTGCAACATAATCAGCTCCAAGTTCTTTGGCTTTTTTTATAAACAAATCAAATTTTATATATTTATTACATAATAAATCTGGATTTGGTGTCCTTCCTTTTTTTAATTCATTTAAAAAATAAGTGAAAACATAATCCCAATATTCTTTAACAAAATCAACTCTATTTAATTTAATATTTAATATCTCACATAACTTTAAAGCATCATTATAATCTTGTTCTTGTGGACAAATATCTAAAACATTATTAGGATTTCCTAATACATCATTATTTATTGTGCTATCCCAATTTCGCATAAAAAGGCCTTCTACTTCGTATCCTTCATTTTTTAATAATAAAGCAGCTACTGCTGAATCAACACCACCACTTATTCCAACTATAACTTTTTTCATAACATCACAATAATATTATACATTAGTTTATTAAAAAGTTAAAGATTGTTAATATTTTTGAACCAACAAAATATAAAAACATATCATAGCAGATAATAATACCTATACACAATAGATTTTTTTGACATAAAATTGTTAATTGTTCTTTATTAAACTTAAATGTTTTTAAAAACATATTTATATTTACAAGACAATATTTACTATTTGAAGCGGTTAATATGAAACTAAAAAAAATATATATAGCTTTCGTTATTATTATATAAATAATGCTATAAAAAAAACCTTTTATTTTAAATAAATTAGTTAATGTAATAATTATAAATCCTATAGAAAACCCATTATATAAATTCAAAAACAAATTTAACGGCAAGCCAATTATAATTAAACTCAATATAAATAGTGATGACAATACTACTACATGTGTAATTATATTATTTATATGTCCATTTTCTATATTTTGTATCCATTCATTAATATTTAAAAAAATTATTTCTTTATTAGCTTCGTTCATACTTATCAAAAATACTAAACCTAAAATTAACCCTATTATAGATATAACAGAATAAAAAGCATAAATTTTTTTTATATTGCTTGTCCACATATAATATCACCACTTAATTATATTGAAATTAATAAAAATTTATGATAAATTTATTATATATTAGAAAGCAGGGATATTTTGAATAAAAAAGTGCAAAAAATAACTACCTGGATCATGTTAATATTAATGATTGGTAGTGTTATCGTTGGTTTATTAGCCTATATAATTTAGTTTTATACTAAATTTTTTTATTTTATGAATTTATATCAAAAAGTTAAATAAATCTAAAAACTTATCATAGTTAAAAAATACAATAAACAAGGCTCCGGCTAAAAAAGGACCATATGGAAGCTCATTGTTCTTTTTGATTAAAACTGATGCAACAGCATAGGGTAATGCCAAAAAAGAAGATAAAATAATTGATACTAACCCTATAGGAAAATTTAGAATTAACCCTATTATAAATGAAAATTTTATATCTCCCCCACCCAAAGCTTCCTTTTTAAATAGTATTTTTCCAATATCTAATAATACAAGCATAACAATAAATAATGCAATTCCTGATAAAGTGCTTGTAATTGTAGCTTTAATTCCTTTAAAAATAATCTTTAAAATAATTATTAAAATTGCTGATATTATTAATGGAGAATCCAATATTATCATATATTTAAAATCACTAACAAAAATAATAATTAATAGCGAGCATATTATTAGTCCAACATAAAAATTATAGCCACTATTAAACCATAAATAAGTTAAAAGAAACAATATACCTGTTGCAAGTTCTACCCAAAAGTTTTCGCTTGAAATTTTTTTATGACAATATGAGCATTTTCCTTTTTGAAAAATATAAGAAAAAATTGGTATTAAATTATACCATTTTAATGTTTTTCCACAACTATCGCATTTACTTCTAGAAAATACTGCATCCTCTCCCTTTGGAAGTCTTGTACTTATTACTAAGTAAAATGATCCTAATATTGCTCCAATAATAAAAATTAAAACTGCCACCTTAAACACCTACTTTATGATATTTGATCATACATACCAAATATTGGACCTATAACTGCAATAATTATAATACCAACTATTACAGCTAAAAAAGATATCATAATTGGTTCTATAAATGATTTTAAATTATTGATTATATTTTTATGCATTGATTGATAATATTCACTAACCTTCTGCATCATATTAGCCAATTCACCAGTTGATTCTCCAGTAACAATCATATAATATGCAACATCTGGAACAGCCCAGTGATCTTTAAAAGCCTCAGAGATTTTCTCACCCTTTATTATATTGTTAATAGTCCTATACATAATTGCCTTATATATTTCATTATTTGTAATTTGGCTCAATATATCCATACTTTCAGTAATAAAAACATTGTTTCTTAACAAAGAGGCAAATGTTTTAGAAAATATTGTCAATTCATTATATATAATTACATCCTTTACAACAGGAATATGCATCAATGCTATTTGCATTGTAGTTTTAAATGATTTTAGCGTCTTATACAATATTATTATTGCCATTACACTAAATAAAATAATAGCTAGTAATGTTAAATAATTATTTTTTAAAAAATTACTTACATCAATAACAACCTTTGTTATACCAGTAATTTCAGATCCATTTTGAGCATAAATTTCTGTAAATTGTGGAACAACGTATAATAAAATAAATACTATTACGCATATTGAAAATACTGATACTATTGCTGGATATGTCATTGCACTACGCATTTGTTTTTTTGTTTCGTCAATTTCAGTATAATAATTAGCCATATCATCTAATGTTTCAATCAAAGTTCCACTAGCTTCTGCAGCTTTAATCATATTAATTAATAATGCAGGGAACATATTTCCTTGCTTTTCTAATGCACTAGAAAATGATTCTCCCAATGTTAACTCATATGAAATAGCTTTAAATGCTGTAACTTTTGTTTTATCTTTCTTCATTTGAGAAGTTAGTATTCTTAATGATTCATTTAAAGTTAATCCAGCTTTAATATATGTTGATAATTGAGTTAGCCAGAATATCAAGTCTTTAGTTGACATTCTTCTTCCAAAAATAGTAGAATCTTTATAAACAAAATCTATTAAAGGTGTATTTTTAATAACATATACATCATATCCCTCATTTAACAAATATGAATTTACGTCTAATTTACTTAAACCATTCATAGTTCCAGTAATTATTTTTCCTTTATTATCTTTTGCTTTATAATAATATACATGAGGGATCTTGCTTCTTGTTGCTCCAGCAGTTTGCAAATCTATTAATAAAGCTTTTTTTTGCTCTTCTAATTTAGCTAATGTTTTAGCACTATATTTATAAATCTTTTCTTTTTTAGGTTTCTTTTTAGTTTTTTCATAAATTCTATCTTCTTCACTTATTAACTGTTGCTTAGTTTTTTTATAAACAGCATCAACTTGATTACTAGTCTTATTAAATAAATATACCCAAATATCATAAAAAACTGTTTTAAATCCAATTCCAGCATACATTATGATATTATAAATTATCATTAAAGGTGTTTTCATAATACTAAGATTAATATTTTTTTGTTCATTAAATGTTTCTTGCATTTATGTCTCCTACCTTTACTATAAAATTAGTATATCAAAAACGAGCTTATAATACAATTGTTTTTTATTTTAACAAACAAAGTTTGAAGTCAATCACATAAAAAAAGTATTAATTTTACATATCTTTAATACTTATTTTTGAGATTTTAGTTCAGCGTCTATTATTAGTTTTATTCTTGTTAATTTGATTCCAGTATAAATATTGTCTTTTTGTTGAGGATCTATATTTTCATTTAAATAATCTCGCAGCATATTGCAATACTTTTCATTTCCTGAATTAAGTATAACTGCAGCATGAGCTTGAACATCAGCACCATGTATATTTCGCATAAAACAATAATTATCTTCTGCAGAACCATATTCTATTACAACTTCTCCATGGGCTTCAATATCTGCTCCTGGGATTTGGGCAAAATTAAAATTATATTGTAAATTTTTAGAATTTATAATAACTTTTCCGTGAGCTAAAACATCAGATCCTGGGATTTGTGCAAATTTACAATTTAAATCTGTATCTTCATTTTCAATAACTATTTTTCCATGCGCTTTAACATCTGCTCCTGGGATTTGGGCAAAAAAATAATTTAAATTTGCATCTCCCTTTTCTATTACTATTTTTCCATGTTCTTGAACATCTGCACCTGGAATTCGTGCAAATTCATAATTTAAATTTGCATCTCCCTTTTCTATTACTATTTTTCCATGTGCTTGAACGTCAGCACCTGGAATTTGTGCAAACTTATAAGATAATACGGGATTTTTTAATTCCAATACTTGAGTTTCAAATCTTTTACATATTTCTTCTCCAGTAATTTTACTACTTTTTGTTAAACTGTTAAATAATTCAATGATGTCATAAATATCTGATTTCATAACAATACCTTCTGATGATTTTATCATATTATCATATATTTTTTTAATTTACTACACTTTTTCTAGTTAAGGATAAATCATCTTTCTTTAAACTTTTTATTAAATTAGTTAAAAGCGTATATAATAAATCTAATTCATTCACTAAATATTCTCTATAATTTGTATTTACATTGTCATTAAGTTTTTCTTCAATTAAAATAATATCAGTAATAATAGAAATTATCTTTTTTACTATATCATCAGTTTGACATAAATCTATGTGCGATTTTAAAAATTCTATACACTCATATAAAATGCTTGTTTTTTCTCCGCTAGCATTAAACTCTATAATACTAGCTTCAGTATTATCCAATAATTCAAGGAAAAAACTAAATATTAAATCATTATCTTCTATATTAATTAAAATATATTCCCACTTTTTTGAAAGACTGTCTAAAGTAATTTGTGATATATTACTCTTTCCTTGTATTTTTTTAATTTTAACTTTGGACTTTTTATTTTCATTTGTTTCTTGATTTAATAGTATGTCATAATTTTTAAGTATAGTTAAAGATAATAACTCAAATGTTTCTGCATATTGATAATGTTCTAATGATAATGTATCTGCTATTTTCAATAATTGATCATTTAATAAACTAGAAATACTGAATTTTATTAATTCTCCATCTAAATTAAAATATTGTTTTAATAAATAATAACTATTAGGTAAATATTTAACTAATAATCCAAAAATAATTGTTGCATCTTCTAAACATAAGTTTTTATCTATTATTTCTCTTAATAACCTTTTTAGCGTATAAAAAAACCTAATATTAATTTCCAATGGTTCTATATCTATATAAACTAATAAATCCTTTAAAGCATTAACTCTATATACATTTTTTTTATACTCTTCTTCAATAATTTTTAATTTTTTTAAGTTTTTATCAGTGTAAATATCACTTTTTTTAATTTTAAAATAAGCAATTAATGATTGAATAATATTTCTAGGTAATCCCGTTGATTGAACTATATCATTTTCGCAATGTTTTTCAAAGTTAATTAACAATTCTAAATACTTATCTTGTAAATTTTTATATTCAAAAACCATTTCTTCTAATTTCTTTTTTAATTCTAAAATATTATATTCTATTAATGTCATATCTTTTATCACCGTGTATGATATTTTATCACAACAAATTATAATATACAAATTAAATATTTAAAATTGACATTATTTTCATAAATTACATATAATTTATTAGGGTGATACTATGTTTGGACAAAATACATTATCTTCAGCCTTAACTTTAACAAAAGTTTTAGGAGGAATAAAAACTGGCCTTAATATCGTTAATCAAGTAATTCCTTTATATAAAGAAGTAAAACCAATGGTAACAAATGCTAGAAAAGTTTTAAACGTTTTAAAAGAAATTAATGTTCCTAATTCCACCAAAAGTGATAAAGTTACTTTAAATACTTCTTCAAAAGAAAAAACTGTAAATAATTCATCTTTACAGTCTAATCCGGTATTTTTTCAATAATATTTTGTAATATTTTTATATTATCTATATATTTTTCATTTTTAGATTTTTCATATAAAAGTTTATTTTTTTCTAATAAATACTTATAATAATTTTTATTATTACTTTTACCAAATAATATTTGTCCACTATCTAATTTTTCTTTACCTTTTTCATATTTTATAATATTATAATATTTATTTTTATCAATTATAGCAATTTCTTCATCTATTTTATAGTCTAATTTGTTCATAAATTTTCTTAAACGATCTACATTATTATTACTTTGAATAATTAACTTATTGGGAATATTTGAAGAATTTAATATTTTTATAATTGTATGAGTTCCCATTCCTGCAATTACAGCTAAATCATACTTTTCAAATACATTAGTAAATCCATCTGATTTTATCAATTTAATTTTATTTTCTAATCCATTTTTAGTTAAATTTTTAAAACTACTTTTTAAAACATTTTCCGATACATCAGTTGCTGTAATTTTATTTGTAATATTATTATTATATAAAAAGATTGGCAAATAAGCATGATCTGTTCCAATATCTATAACTTTACTATTTTTATCTATTAAACTAGCTATAGCTTGTAATCTTTTACTAATCATTTTATTCTTCTAAAAAGTCTCTTAGCTTTTTAGCTCTTGATGGATGTCTTAATTTTCTTAATGCTTTAGCTTCAATTTGTCTTATTCTTTCTCTAGTAACATTAAATCTTTTACCAACTTCTTCAAGAGTATGACAAGTTCCATCAATAAGACCAAATCTCAATTCTAATACTTCTTGTTCTCTAGCTTGTAAAGACATTAAAACTTCTTTAATTTCTTCTTTTAAAATTTCATTTTCAGTATATTCTTCTGGTGATAAACTTGATTCATCTTTTAAGAAATCCCCTAAATGAGAGTCTTCTTCTTCGCCGATTGGAGTTTCAAGAGAAACAGGTTCTTGACTTATTTTTAAAACTTCTCTTACTTTTTCAACCCCTACACCCATTTTATGAGCAATTTCTTCTTCGCTAGGTTCTCTATTTAATTCAAGTGTAAGTTGTCTTTGAACTCTTGACATCTTATTTATAGTTTCAACCATATGAACTGGGACTCTAATAGTTCTAGCTTGGTCTGCTAAAGCTCTAGTAATTGCTTGTCTTATCCACCATGTAGCATATGTAGAAAATTTATATCCTTTATCATAATCAAATTTTTCTACTGCTTTCATTAATCCAATGTTTCCTTCTTGAATCAAATCTAAAAATAATAAACCTCGACCTACATACCTTTTAGCAATTGATACAACTAAACGGAGATTTGATTCTGCAAGTATTCTTTTTGCTTCTTCATCACCGTCAGCTACTCTTTTAGAAATTTCCATCTCTTCAGTTCCTGAAAGCAGAGAAATTCTTCCTATTTCTTTTAAATACATTCTTACTGGATCATTTATGTTTATATCTTTTGTAATATCTTCATCATTTAATATTATTTCGTTTTCTTCTTCTTTGGGTTTAATTCTTATTTCACCAGTTGATGAGTCAATATCAGCCTCAGATACAACTGTAATGTTATTTTCTATAAATTTATTATATAAATTATCTAATATATCGCTATCTATTTCTAAACCTTTTAATTCTTCAGCTAATTGTTCAAAAGTTATAAACCCTTTTTCTTTTCCTAATTTAATTAAATTATTTTCCCTTTCTTCAAATGTTTTAATTTCGTTCATTTCTCACACTTCCTTTTTTAAATTTGTTAGTTTAGTAATCAAATCTATTTTTTTGCTTATATCCATTTCTTTTTTTATTTTTTCTTTTAACTCTTTTATTTCATCTACTTTTATAGATTTTAATATCACATCAATGCATGCATTAAATTCATCCTCATTAATTATTGTGTGTATATTTTCATTTACAATTTCATTTACTAAATTAAATAAATTTTCTTGAGGCATAATATATGTTGTAAAATCTGCAATATTAATATTATTATGTTCTGAATTATAATAAACTATTTCACTTGCTAACATTCTTTTTTCTTTTTCTTTAAAATACCCTAAACTTCTTTTATAAATGACTATATATTTAGAATCTACCATCATATGATATAATACCTTACTTGTAGCTATTTCATATTTATTAGCCTTCTTTTTTTGTTCATAAACCACCTTTTCTTCTTTTTTTATTTGCTCATTATTAATGTTTATTTCTCTTTTTAAAATCTCTGGATCAATTTGATAATCTTTGCTTATTTTAGATATAAATATCTCTTTTGTCAAGTCATTTTCATTTTTTAATGCTTTAACAACTTCTTTAACATAAGTTACTAAATCATCAATATTATTTAAATTTTTATCATTTTTTAAATATTCAAGCTTAAAATCAACAAAATTTATTGCATGTTTTATATTATCTTTTAATGCATCTACTCCGTTAGCTCTTATATATTCATCTGGATCCTTTTCCCCTGTTAATCTAACCACTTTAACATCTATATCAACACTTTTTAGCATTTCTCCATTTTTTAAAGTTGAATTTAATCCCGCTTGATCATTATCTAACATTAATATAACAGGAACTTTTAATTTTTTTAACACATCTATTTGTTCTTTTGATAAAGCCACTCCCATTAATGCAACAACATTTTTAATTCCACTAGAACTTAATGTAATGGCATCCATATTTCCTTCAACAATTATTACACATTTTTCATCTCTAATCGCATTTTTAGCATTGTGATAATTAAATAATATTTGTCCTTTTTTAAATATCACAGTTTCTTTTGTATTAATATATTTGGATGTTTCTTTTTCACCATTAAATATTCTTCCAGAAAAACCAACAACATTACCTTTTAAATCTTCTATTGGAATGATTATTCTATTATTAAAAAAATCAAACACATCAGTTCCGTTTATATATACAAGGCCTAAATTGTCTAAAATTTCATTATTGATATTTTTCTTAGCCAACAATTTATATAATTCATTTTTAGATTTCAAAGCTAATCCTAAATTAAATTCACGAATTATATCATTATTAATGCCCCTATTTTCTAAATATTTCCTAGCACTAGTTCCTAAATCAGTAAAAATATTATTTAAATAATATTTTTTTGCAATTTCCATAATTTCATATTCTTTTTTATTTTTGCTTTCAAAACTATTAAAATTAGTTGAACTTAATTTATACCCAATTTTATTTGCTACTATTTGTAATGCCTCAAAAAAATCAACATTTTCATATTTCATAACAAACGAAAACACATTTCCACCAGTTCTACAAGTAAAACAATTAAATATTTGTCGTTCCTTTGATACTACCAAACTAGGTGAATGATCATCATGAAATGGACAAACAGCAACATAATTTTTTCCTTTTTTAGTTAATTTTAAATAATCAGAAATAATATCAACAATGTCAGCTTGTTCTCTAATTGCGTTAATTTCTTCATCTTTAATTAGTGCCATAACATTCCCCTCTACATTTATATTATTTCATCTTTTTAACTAATTTCTTTTTTTATATTTCGTTTATTTTTTAAAATCGACATTATTTTATCATTTTTTAACCCCTTTGACAAGAGTGGATATAATATACTTACTATAAAAATACTTATAATTGCTCCTTCATAATATAAACCATATCTACATAATATGCTTGATAATACTCCTATTAATAGTCCATAAATAATCATACCATTTTTTGTAACTGGAGAGCTTGGTAAATCTGTTGCTATTAATATGAAAGAAATTATTGCATTTCCATTAATAATACTTGTTACATTAAATGAATTTATGAATAAAGTTAATAAACAAAAACTAAAAATTGCAATAATCGCTATATTTTTTTTATAACTACTAAATACGCTATTTATCACAATTATAAATAATGCTAAGATTATATTAGTTGTAGCAAGTCCTCCAATATTCCTTCCCCATAATAAATCCCATGTATTAAATGAATATATTTCGTTTTGTTCTAATAAATTTAGATAACTTGTATTTTTAAATATTAAAAGTATAATCATTATTAATATATAAATAAGTGCTAATTTATTATAATTAAATTTATTTGGTATTACATTTATTAATGTGAATCCAAGAATAAAGCCTATTAAATAAAGCAATATATTAACTGATGGTGGCATAAACAAAGGTATTATAAATGGTATTAATATTTCTATACTCCATAATTGTTTTTTCTTCCATATCACATGTATTATAAAATATATTAATACACTAAGTATTATTAAATATAATAATTTAAAAATAGATAGTATATTTATTAAATCTTTTTGATATATTAATAATCCATTTTTGTATATTCCATATAATATTATTGGAATTAAACTAAGTATAAAAATCATAATAATTCTTTTAACTGAATTTTTTGAATGAATATAAACTTTATTCATTATTTTCACCACAATCTTTAATAGTCTTTCTTAAATTAATATTAGCTGGACATATATACGAACATAAACCACAATCTATACACTTTAAAATATTGTCTTTTTTTAAAGGATTTATTTTTTTAGGACATATATTAATACATTTTCCACATTTAATACATTCAGAAACATTTCTCTTTGTTTTTTTCATAATATTTATTGCAAATATATCATCAGTAACAATTAATTTTGCACCATTACTTATTTCAAAACCACACATTAAACCATTTACTATAATTTGATGGCTACTATTAATCTTTACATATTTTTTTATTATTTCATCTAATAAGCAATATTTTTTTACCTCTAATATTTTTCCACTTTCAATTGCATCACCAGATATTGTAATTATTTTAGTTGATGTATCTTTACCATATATATATTTAGTCATTTTATCTATTTCTTCAATTGAAAAGTATTCACTATTTGAATCTAATTTTAATTTTTCAAAAATAAATTTTTTTCTTCCAAGTAAATATTCATCATTTACCAGTGTTAATTTAATATTTGGATATGTTCCTAATTCATTTAGGCAATCATTAATTATATTAGCTTCATTATTTTTTACTATTAAATAAATATTTTTAGTTTTAAAATAAACACCTAATTCATCAATTAATTCTAATAATTCTTTAATATTTTCTTTTAAAATAATTATATTGTTATATACATATGGTTCATCATTTATTGCACTTATTACAATATTTTTTTTTGATACATTACAATTAAGTTTATTATATAATCCAAATTCATTGTTATCTTTTAATATTTTTCTTAATTTATTAATATCTATTTTATCAGATTTAACTTTTTTATTTTCTGTCATTTCTCTGAAATCATTTTCAATATATAAAGTATCTAATATTTTATTTTTATTACAATATTTTTTATATCCTTTAATTATCCCTGAAACAGTTGATTTAATATTATTATATACTACCTCGTCTTTATAAATATAATGTTTTTTAATATCAACTATTTCATTTAAAGGTATCTCTATAAAATCAGGATTTAAAAATTTCTCTAACTTTTCTTCTACCCTTATTTGAGGATTTTTTTCTAAACTAATTAAATTCATTAGTTAAACTCATCTCTTTCTTTTAAGTATTTTAAAAGATTTTCTGCAACATTTCTAGGTATTATTTTACTTAAGTCATCAATATTTGCTTCTTTCATCCTTTTTATGCTTCCATATTTTTTTATTAATTCTCTTTTTCTAATTTTTCCTATACCATCAATATTATCTAAAACACTAGCAATACTTCCCTTATCCCTTAAAGTCTTATGATATGTAATTGTAAATCTATGAACTTCATCTTGAATTCTAGTTAAATAATGAAAAATATCACTATTTCTTGGTATTTCGATAACATTTAATGAATCACCATCTATAAGTTCATTAGTTCTATGATGATCGTCCTTTTTTAAACCACAAACTTTTATGTTAATATTTAAACTATTTAAAATTTCTTTACAAGCTCTTATTTGATTTTCTCCACCATCAACCAATATTAAATCAGGCATTTCACTTTTTTCAACTAAAGCTCTAAAATATCTTCGATAAATTACTTCTTTCATAGTATTATAATCATCATTTTTATCAATTGAAACTTTATATTTACGATATTCTTTTTTATTAGGTTTTCCATTTTTAAATACGACCATTCCACTAACAGCAAATGACCCAAATAAATTTGAATTATCAAACGCATCAATTCTATCAAGAATTTTTAAATTTAATGCCTTTCTTAATTCATCATTTGCATTTATAGTTCTAGCTTCATCATTTCTAATAATTGTAACTTCCTGTTCTAAACTTATCTTGGCGTTTTCCAAAGCCATTTTCAATAAATTCTTTTTATTTCCCTTTTGAGGGACATATACCTTTGCTTTTAAAATATTTGATAGTATTTCTCCATTTAAACCATCTTCAATTAAAATTTCTTTTGGTATTTCATGCCTATTATAAAAATTTATAATATAAGAGTTAACTTCATCATATAAATCACTTATTAAATAAAATTTATCATTATTTCCTCCAACAATCTTACCGTTTCGAACAAATAATATTTGCACTGATATTAATCCTTCATTAAAATAAAAACTAACAACATCTCTATTTATATAATCATGTAATTCTACTTTTTGCTTATCTAATATTACTTCAATAAATTCTAATTCTTTTTTTAACTCTAATGCAGCCTCAAAATTTAAATTATTACTAAAAATATTTATTTTTTCTTTTATTTTATTTATAAGTATTTTGTCATTTCCTTTTAAAAAATCTAATATTTCATTTTCAATTTTTATAAGTTTTTCATTATCTACTTTTTTTTGACAATATCCCAAACATTCTCCAATATGGTAATATAAACATACATTTTTAGGCATACCTTCACATTTTTTTAATGGATATAATCTATTAATTAAATTAACTATTTTCCTAGCTGCATATGCATTTGGATAAGGTCCAAAAAGTTTTTTATTATCTTTTTTCTTAATATTTAAATATCTTGAAACTTTTAATTTTGGATATGGTTTACTTATATATTCAATATACGGATAACTTTTATCATCTTTAAGTAATATATTGTATTTAGGATTATACTCTTTAATTAAATTTAATTCTAATATAAAAGCTTCTTGTTCTGTTTCAGTAGTAATATATGTAAAATCAACTACTTCACTTACCATTTTTGCAGTTTTTCCAGTTACATTACCTTTAAAATAACTATTAACTCTTTTTTTTAAATCTTTTGCTTTACCAACATATATAATATTATTATTTGCATTTCGCATTTGATATGATCCTGGTAAATGAGGTATTGTCTTTAATTTATCCTTAAGCATTTTTTCCACCATTCTTATTATACTACAAATTTTATATTTTTTAAGATATAATATTTTTGGTGATTTGATGATACTTATAAACTCTGCTAAAACTGAAATTAAAAAATCAAAATTTATTTCTTATTATTATCATTTAGATAATCAACTTGAAGTTAAAGAAATTATAAATAATCTAAAAAAAGAACATAAGAATGCAAAACACATTGCTTATGCTTATGTATTTAATAATACTGCTGGTAAAAGTGATGATAAAGAGCCATCTGGAAGTGCTGGTTTACCACTTTATAATCTATTACAATTAAATAATTTATCAAATGATTTATTAGTGGTGATAAGATATTATGGCGGCATTAAATTAGGCATTGGTCCATTAACAAGAGCTTATAAAGAAGCTGGAATTATGGCATTAAAAAAATGATTATGCAATCATCTTTTTTATTTCTTCTAAATTTTTAAATCCAATTTCCTTTTTAACTTCTTTACCCTTGCTAAACAATATAAGTGTTGGTATACTCATTACCCCATATTTTGCTGCTAAATCAGGAAATTCATCTACATTTATTTTTAAAATATCAATTTCTTTCACTTCTTCTAACACTGGTCCAAGCATTTTGCAAGGGCCACACCATTCTGCAAAAAAATCTACCAATACCTTATCTGCTTTTATAAAACTATCAAAATCTTCTTTTTTTTCTAAATGTTTTGCCATTATTTTCCTCCTTAACTTAAAATAATTGTATTTTCAAATTTTAATTTTTTATCATTAATTAATTTTTGGGCATCTTCCTTAGATATAATATTATATTTTATTAAAATTTGTAAAACTTCATAATCAGCTTCTTCTCTGTTTTCATTATTTTCCATTTCATCTAAAACATCATCTATTTCTTCTAATGCCTTAGTTGTGCTTACTGCTAAATTTCCAATAATTGGAGTTCTTTCTAATACCACTATTGCAAATTTACTATCCCCAACCATTTTTTCTGTTTGAGGCATATGATATAAAATAAACATTACTAAAAAAGCCATTATTATTCCTTCAACTAATCCAAGTAAAGCTCCTAATATTTTGGATGGAATAGCTAGTATTACAGTTAATTTTAATAACTTTTCTACTATTCCTGCTAAATTTACTATAATACTTAATATACAATATAATATTACAAATAATAAAATAAATGCTATTAATTCATATATTAAAATATTTATTGATGAAATTCCATTAAATACTCCTCCAAAATTATAAAAAGGTAAATACTTCATTAATAAATTTGCTAAATAATCTTTAAATACAAATGACAACACCAAAACTGTACAAGTTCCTATTAGTTGAACAATACTTTTTATAACTCCCCTTTTAAAACCATATACTCCAAATGCCAGAATAATTAATATACATATTACATCTATTAAATTCATATTTTTTTCTCCTTATTTTAATTATATTATAATTAAGATGAAAAATAAAGATAAATATGTTAAAATTATGAAAAGCGAGGTAAATATGACAATAGTTTTTAAAGTAAGTGATAATGTAAAAGAAAAAATGATTAAATATTATGAAAAGTTAAGAAGAGATAAAACC
>CASFPB010000042.1 GCA_949296605.1 uncultured bacterium | reverse complement strand
ATTGATTTTTTGCTTTACTAATTCTAAAGCTTTTTGCTTATCTTTTTTCAAAATAAAACACATCCTTTCAGATGCATATTATATAATATAATGTAACATTTCTAAAAAATTTCTATGTAACATTTTAACAAAGGATTAACACTTGTCAACTTTTTTATAGTAAAATTATATTTTTTATGTTATAATTATATCTTATTATGAAGGGAGAATTTTATGTTAATAAAAGAAATTTCATTAACTGAATTTGAACAATTTGTTCAACAAAATGTTATTGGTAACTTTTATCAATCTATAAACTATGCTATGTTAAAAGCCGAAGAAGGTTATGATTACGAATTTATTGGCTTAATTGACAATAATGATTTAATTGCTGCCTCTTTAATTCTTTATAAAAAAATAGGAAGTTATTACTATGGCTATTCTCCTAGAGGTTTTTTAATTGATTATTCAAATTATTATCTTTTAAATGAGTTTACTAAATTAATTAAAGAATATTATAAAAATCGAAATTTTGCTTTTATAAAAATTAATCCTGAAGTAGCTATTGCAAAACTAAACAAAAAAACTCAAAATTTTGAATATAACGATAATTATATCACTGTTAATAATTTAATTCGATGTGGATATAAAAAATTAAAAGACAATATGTATTTTGAAGCTTTGTTACCCAGAATAAATGCTATATTAAATTTAAAAACTTTTGACATAAATACTTTTAACAAAAATACAAGAAACAAGATTAAAAAAGCAATTAGAAAAGGATTAACTTTAGAATTAGCAGATCAAAGTAAAATACATATTTTATATAATTTAATAAAAAATTATTCAGATAAAAGTGAATTCTATATAAACAATTTATATAATGTTTTTAATAAAAATAATAGTTTAGACTTTTTTCTTGTAAAAGTTAATTTTAAAGAGTTTTTAATAAATTCTCAAAATTATTACAATTATGAATATGAAAAAAATTCTTATTTAAATAATAAAATAATTATTAATAGAAGTTCTGAAGCAATAAATGCTAAAATGAATTCTGATAAGGCTTTACTATCTTATAAAAATGATATTGCTGAAGCATCAAAATATTTAAATTCTGAAGAAACTTTATATGTTGCTGGTGCTATGGTAGTTAAATATGATAATAGAGTTTCAATAAAAATATGTGGGTTTGATCACAATTTAAAACGTTATTCTTCTAATTATTATTTATATTTCGCAATACTAAACTATTATCAAAATAAATTTAGTTATGCAGATTTAGATGGCATTACAGCTGATTTATCAAAAGAAAGTAAGTATTATGGTTTAAACAGATTTAAATTAGGTTTTAATCCAGATATATATGAATATCCTGGAGAATTTGATTTAATTATTAACGAATCTTCCTACAATTATTTACAAAAATTTGGATTACTAGCAAAAGAGTTGAATAAATGATTTCTCGAGTAAATATATTGTCATACTTAAATACATTGCAAAAAATATTTAAAAGAGTATCAAATCTATAATCAATCAAATGTTTTATAATATTTAAATTATAATTGTGAATAAATTGTCTATCTAATTATTCAACGCAATTATGGATTATAACGAAAAAAAATTTTATTTTTTATTAATTAAAACAAATTAAAGAAAAAACTATTGGCAAATAACCAATAGTTTTTCTATATCTTTAATTATTGAATAATTTCAGATACTACACCAGCACCAACAGTTCTTCCGCCTTCACGAATAGAGAACTTTGTTCCATTTTCTAGAGCAACTGGAGCGATTAATTCAACTGTCATATCAACATTGTCACCAGGCATAACCATTTCTACACCTTCAGGTAATTCAATAACACCTGTAACGTCAGTTGTTCTAAAATAGAATTGTGGACGGTAATTTGAGAAGAATGGTGTATGACGTCCTCCTTCTTCTTTTGATAAAACATATACTCCAGCTTTAAATTTTGTGTGTGGAGTAACGCTTCCTGGTTTAGCTAAAACTTGTCCACGTTCAACTTCATCACGTGATATACCACGAAGTAAACATCCAGCATTGTCACCAGCTTGTGCAAAATCAAGTGATTTTCTAAACATTTCAATTCCAGTAACAACTGTTTTCTTTGTAGGTTTTAATCCAACAATTTCTACTTCGTCATTAAGTTTTAATTGTCCACGTTCAACACGTCCTGTAACAACTGTTCCACGTCCAGAAATTGTAAATACGTCTTCAATACTCATTAAGAATGGTTTGTCAGTATCACGAACTGGAGCATCAATGTATGAATCAACTGCTGCCATAAGATCACGAATACTTTGAGCAGCTTTTTCATCTCCTTCAAGAGCTTTTAATGCACTACCACGAATAATAGGACATTCAGAATCAAATTGATATTCACCAAGTAGTTCTCTAATTTCCATTTCTACTAAATCTAATAATTCTGGGTCATCTACTTGGTCGCATTTGTTCATATAAACAACAATTTTTGGCACACCAACTTGACGAGATAATAAAATGTGTTCTCTTGTTTGTGGCATTGGGCCATCTGCTGCTGATACAACTAATATTGCACCATCCATTTGTGCTGCACCAGTAATCATGTTTTTAACATAGTCGGCATGTCCTGGACAGTCAACATGTGCATAGTGACGTTTTTCAGTTTCATATTCAACATGCGCAGTGTTGATTGTAATTCCTCTTTCTCTTTCTTCTGGAGCTTTGTCGATATCTGCATAATCAACAAATTTTCCAAAATATTTAGTGATCGCTGCTGTTAATGTTGTTTTACCATGGTCAACATGGCCAATTGTTCCAATATTAACATGTTCTTTTGAACGATCAAATTTTTCTCTTGCCATATAATATTTCCTCCTTTTTCTTTACTATTATATTTTATCTAATGCTTGAATTTTTTTCAAGTATTATTCTTAATTAATGCTATTTTTCTTAATTATTTCTTCAGCAATTCCTTTAGGAACTTCTTCATAATGATCTAATGTCATTGTAAATGTTCCACGTCCTTGTGTATTAGAACGAAGATTAGTAGCATAACCAAACATTTCCGCAAGTGGAACCATTGCATTTATTGATAATGCATTTCCTCTTGACTCATTACCAAGTGGTTTACCACGACGAGATGTTAAATCTCCCATTACATTACCCATGTATTCTTCTGGTATTACTACTTCAACCTTCATAATAGGTTCTAATAATACAGGCTTACATTTATTTTTAGCTTCTTTCAAAGCCATGCTTGCAGCAATTTTAAATGCCATTTCTGATGAGTCAACATCATGATATGATCCATCAAACAATGTTGCTTTAACATCAACCATTGGATATCCAGCAAGTATTCCACCAGCCATTGCTTCTTGTAACCCTTTATCAGTTACAGGTATATATTCACGTGGAACTACTCCACCAACAATAGCATCTACAAACTCATATCCTTTTTCAGGATTTGGTTCAAATTTAACCCAAACGTGTCCATATTGTCCACGTCCACCAGATTGTTTAATATATTTTCCTTCACATTCTGCTGCTTGTGTTATTGTTTCTCTATACGCTACTTGTGGACGACCTATGTTAGCATCTACATTGAATTCATCTTTCATTCTTCTTACTTGAACTTCTAGATGTAATTCTCCCATTCCACTTATAACAGTTTGTCCTGTTTCAGGATCTGTTTTGTATTTAAATGTAGGATCTTCTTCTGCTAATTTTTGTAAAGCAATTCCCATCTTTTCTTGATCTGCTTTTGATTTTGGTTCAATAGCTTCATCTATAACTGGTAATGGGAATTCCATTCCTTTCATAATACAAGGATTTTTTTCATCACATAATGTGTCTGCTGTTGTTGTTGATTTTAAACCAACTGCTGCAGCTATTTCACCACAATATACTTCACTAATTTCTTTACGATTATTAGCATGCATTTGAAGAATACGGCCAATTCTTTCTTTTTCTTGTTTACCAGCAGCATTTGTACATAATACATATGAACCACTTGATAAATGCCCTGCATAAACTCTAAAGAATGCTAATCTACCTACATATGGATCTGTCATTATTTTAAATGCCATAGCAGTAAACGGTTCTGAGTCTGATGGGTGACGTAATATATCATTGCCATTTTTATCTACACATTCTATTGCAGCTACATCTGTTGGGGCTGGCATATAGTCTAAAACTGCATCAAGCGCTAACTTAACTCCCATATTTGATAATGCGCTTCCGCACATTACTGGGAAAAATTCTGCAGCCAATACTCCCTTTCTTATAGCTTTTTTAATATCTTCAACAAAAAGCTCATTTCCTTCAAGGTATTTTTCCATTAAAGAATCGTCAAATTCTACAGCTTTTTCAATTAATTCTGTTCTTTTTTGTTCTACCAAATCTTTTAAATCTTCTGGTATTTCTATTTCTGTAGGATTTTCATGTTCTTCCCCATCATAATGATATGCTTTTCTTGTTAATAAATCTACTATTCCACTAAATTCTGATTCTGCACCTATTGGCCATTGAATTGGAGCATAATTTACACCTAATCTAGATTTAATTGTTCCTAGTGTAAATTCAAAATCTGCACCAATTTTGTCCATTTTATTTGCAAAAATCATTCTTGGAACTTTATATTCTGTTGCTTGACGCCATACAGTTTCTGATTGCGGTTCAACTCCAGCATTAGCATCTAGTAAGCATATTGCACCATCTAGAACTCTTAATGATCTTTGAACTTCAACTGTAAAGTCAACATGGCCTGGTGTATCAATTATGTTTAAGCGGTATCCCTTCCAGTGTGCAGTTGTTGCAGCACTTGTTATAGTTATACCTCTTTCTTTTTCTTGTTCCATCCAGTCCATTTGAGAAGCACCATCATGAGTTTCTCCTATTTTATGTGTTATTCCTGTATGAAATAATACTCTTTCTGTAAATGTGGTTTTTCCGGCATCAATATGTGCCATAATACCAATATTTCTTAATTTATCTAACGAAACATCTCTAGCCATTTAATTCACCATCTGTAATGAGCAAATGCTTTATTTGCTTCAGCCATTCTATGTGTATCTTCACGTTTTTTTACTGCTCCACCAGTGCCGTTTGATGCATCTATTATTTCATTTGCTAAATTAATGGCCATACCCTTTCCATTTCTTAACCTTGCATAGTTAACTAACCAACGTAGCGCTAATGTTTGAGCTCTATCATCTTTTACTTCGACAGGAACTTGATAGTTTGAGCCACCAACACGACGAGATTTTACTTCTAATGCAGGTTTAATGTTTTCTAAAGCAGCATTATATACTTCTAAAGCAGGTTTTCCAGTTTGTTTTTCAACAATGTTAAACGCTTCATATAATATTTTTTGTGCAGTTCCTTTTTTTCCTCCAGTCATTATTTGATTAACCAATTTGGTAACAACTTTTGAGTTATATATAGGATCTGGAAGAACGTCTCTTTTAACTGCTCTTCTTTTACGCATATTTTTTTCCTCCTAATCTATTATTTTTTGTCTTTTTTTGTTCCGTATTTACTACGTCCTTGTTTTCTGTCTTTAACTCCGTGAGTATCTAATGTTCCACGCACAATATGATAACGAACACCGATTAAATCTTTAACACGTCCACCTCTTACTAAAACTACACTGTGTTCTTGTAAATTGTGTCCTTCTCCTGGAATATAAGCATCTATTTCTTTACCATTAGATAGTCTTACACGTGCAAATTTTCTCAATGCTGAGTTAGGTTTTTTAGGTGTTCTTGTAGCAACTTTAGTACAAACTCCTCTTTTTTGTGGGCTTTTTGCATCAGTTTGTTTTTTTTCTAATGTATTAAATCCAACATTTAAAACTGGGCTTTTACTTTTTCTAGTTTTTTTGCTACGATTTTTCTTAACAAGTTGATTAATTGTAGGCATAATACCCTCCTTCCATTAACACACATCCTGGTGTATCATATTTTGTTTTAAATTAGGTTCTACCTAGGTAGAACCGGTTTTTAAACGCATTTATAATATATCACTTATATAATATATATGTCAAGAAATTTTATTAAAAACAGTAAAAAAGAGTAAATTTTCTTCGCAAAGAATTTGATATAATTACTACATAATAAAAAGGTGGTATGTAGTAATGAATAGAAAAGAAAGAAGAAATCTAAGAAAAGATAAAGATTTGATAAAAGAATTATATTCTATAATAGTAAAATATTTACCTAAGTTATTAGATATGTTTGAAAATCTAACAGATGTTAGAAATAAAAGCTATGTTACTTATAAAATGAAAACTATTTGTGTTACAAGATTATTCGGATTACTTTGTGGATTAACTACTATGACTGATATTTCTTCTGATGATTTTAACACAAATGACTGTATTAAAAATTTATCTAAAATATGTGGACAAAATTTAGAAGAAATTCCTTATTGGGAAACCATTCAAGATGTATTTATAAATATTAAAACTAATGAACTAAGAAATATTCAAAAATATATTGTAAAAACTTTAATACGTTCTAAAATGTTTGATAAATATAGATTTAATGGTTGCTTTCAATTATTATTTGATGGTACTGGTCTATCTAATCATGATTATAATCTAAATAATAATTGCCTTGAAAGAAAACATAAAGATGGTAAAATTTCATATTATAAATATGTTTTAGAATGCAAACTAGTAGTTGGTAATATAGTTATTAGTTTAGATTCTGAATTTATTGAAAATGAGAAAATGCTAACTGATAAACAAAAACAAGATTGTGAAACTAATGCATTTAAAAGAATTATTAAAAGAATTAAAAAAAACTATCCAAAATATAAATTCATTATTACTGGTGATGGGCTTTATGCTACTACTCCTATTATAAAATTATGCAAGAAATATAAATGGAATTATATATTTAATCTTAAACCAGATAGACTAAGAGAAATTAATGAAACATTTGAAGATAATATTAATTATCAGAATGAAACTACACATAAAGATTATTATTTATCTACTGGTATAAAATATAAAGACATCGTGTTATCAGCTTTTAAATATATAGAAACTAAAAAGAAAAAAACTACTGTTTTTAGATATATTAGTGACTTAGAAATCAAAGATTCTAATATTAAAGAAATTGTTTTTATGGGAAGAAAAAGATGGAAAATTGAAAACGAAGGATTCTATACTCAAAAACATAGAACTTTTAATATTTCACATTTAAATAGCAGAAATGATGTTGCAATGAAAAATCATTATTTTTTTATTCAATTTGCTCATACAATAAGACAATTATTAGAGCAAGGAAATCTTCTAACAAAATCTCTAAAACTCAAAATAAAAGAAGTAAGCAAACTCCTTCTAAAAGTTCTTACTTCAAAAACCTCAGATCTTAATAATTTAGAAACTAACTTTCAATTAAGATTTGATGATTAAATTATACTACAAATGTTCTTTGAAATCACTACTTTTTGCAAAAAAATTTTTAGACCTTTAAAGGTTCTTTTTGCCGTGATATAAAATTCTTTATTTTGAGAAGAAAAAAATAGATAGAATTATTTTTTATTAAATTCTATCTATTTTTCATTAATTATTTATTTTTACTCTTTTTTACTGATTAAAAACTATTATATAAAACATAAATAAAATAAATTGCAACTAATAAGCATAATAGCAATATACCGCTTAGAACTAGCATTTCAACTAATCCCCAACCACCATTATTTAGTTTTTTCATATTTTTCCTCTTTCTAATTTTATACAATTTTTATGTTATTAATTATACAAAAATAGAAAATAGTTGTCAATTTGAGTCTTTAAAAAAACATCAACTATTGTTGATGCCTTTTTCTAAACTAATTCTACTTCTGCTCCAGCTTCAGTTAATTGATTTTTAATTGCTTCTGCTTCATCTGCTGGAATATTTTCTTTAAGATTTCCACCATTATCAGCTACTGCTTTAGCTTCAACTAATCCTAAACCAGTTATTTCTTTAATTATTTTGATAACAGCTATTTTGTTTCCACCAGCTGATTTTAATACAACTGTTTTTGTTGATGGACCTTCATCAGCTGCAGCAGCAGGTGCAGCAGCAACAGCAACTGCCATTGGGTCAACACCAAATTCTTCTTTCATTGCATCTACTAATTCTTTTACTTCAAGAATAGTCATTTCTTTTAAAGCACTTATAAAATCTTCTTTGTTTAATTTTGCCATATTTTATTCCTTCCCTTCCTTTTGTTCAGCATATAAATTTAAACTTATAGCTAAATCTTTAACATATTGCATCATACCACCAGCGAGCATAGTAAGTAATCCTTCTCTAGATGGAATGCTTGCATATTCATTAATAACAGACAAGTCTGCTACATTACCACTGATAACGCCGACTCTTATATTTAATTTGTCATGTTTTTTTGTAAATTCTGATATAACCTTAATAGGTTCAAGCAATGTTTTTCCAAATAAAATTGCATTTGGGCCTTCTAAAAATTCATCTAAATTAATTTTTAGTTCATCAGCAGCTCTTTTTAGTAAAGTGTTTTTATAAACCTTGATATCAGAATCAACATTTTTTAATTCTCTTCTTAAAGAACTTAATTCTTCAACTGTTAATCCTTGATATTGAAATATAATAACAGATTCACTATTTTTTAATTTGTTAATAATTTCATCAACAATTTGTTTCTTTTGTTCAAGAATTTTTGCGCTTGCCATTTTTCCTCCTTTTATTTTATATATTAGAAAAGCATCCCTAGGGACGCTTAAAATTTTTGATTTAAGTTCCCCTCGGTAGGTCTTACTGATGCCTACTGTCTTCGGTTTTGCTTTTTCTATCGTGTATTATATTATAAAATTTTTTAAATGTCAAAACTATTTTTATCGACTTTTATTCCAGGTCCCATAGTTGTTGAAATTGTAATATTTTCAATAAAATTTCCTTTTACTGTATTTGGTTTTGCTTTAGCTATTGTGCTAATAACATATTTTAAGTTATCTGCTAGTTTTTCTTCGGCAAATGAAACTTTACCAATTATAGTATGAACATTTCCAAATTTATCATTTTTATATGTTACCATACCTTTTTTAATGTCTTCAACTACTGCACCAACTTTTGTAGTAACAGTTCCAACTTTTGGATTAGGCATTAAGTTTCTTGGTCCAAGAATATTACCAATTTTACCAACTTCTGGCATCATATCTGGAGTAGCAACAATTGTATCAAATTCAAACCAATTTTCATTCTTGATTTTATCAATCATGTCTTTATCCCCAACAAAATCTGCGCCAGCATTTTTAGCTTCTTCAGCAAATGCTCCTTTAGCAATTACTAAAACTTTTTTTGTTTTACCAGAACCATTTGGTAATGATAATGAGCCTTTCATTTGTTGATCAGATTTTTTAGAATCTATATTTAATTTAATTGCTACATCGATTGTACTATCGAATTTTGTAACTGATGATTCTTTAACTAATTTGATTGCATCTTCAAGATTGTATATTTTATTTTTATCTATATTTTTTGATGCTTCCACATATTTTTTACCATATTTTTTCAATTTTTTACCTCCTTAACTGTGGTTAATTAAGCGGACATTTTATTATTTATGTTTTTATTATTAATTTTCTGCTTCTTCTGTTTCTTCTTCGTCACCATGAACAGGAACATCAACATTTGATGCTTCTGCCATTTCTTTTGCTTCTGCTTCTAGTTCTGCTAATTCTGCTTCTCTTTTAGCTTGTTCTTTTTCTTCTGCTTTTGCTTCTTTTTCTTGTTCAGCTAATTCAGTGTCATTTACACCTTCTATAGCTATCCCCATATTTCTTGCTGTTCCAGCAATTTGTTTCATTGCAGCTTCTACATCATATGCATTTAAGTCTGGCATTTTTGTTTCTGCTATTTCCTTAAGATCTTTCTTAGTTATAGTAGCAACAATTTCATTAGCACCTTTTTTACTTCCTTTATTTACTTTTGCAACTTTCTTTAATAAAAATGCTGCAGGTGCAGTTTTTAGAACAAAATCAAAACTTCTGTCATCATAAATTGTAATTTCGCAAGGAATTATGTCACCCATTTTATCACGACTAGCTTCATTAAATTTTGTGCAAAATTCACCCAAGTTAATTCCAGCAGGCCCTAAAACTGTCCCAACTGGTGGTGCAGGTGTTGCTTTACCAGCTTCAATTTGTAATTTTATCTTTTTTACGACTTCTTTAGCCACGAAAACACCTCCTATAATTTTTTTCGCGTAAGTGGTAATGGGCAAGTCCGCAATTATCCCCGCCACTTAACAAGTAATATAAAAATATAAACTTGCATTTATGATATTAGCATATATTTCACTAATTTACAACTATTTTACTATTCTTTTTTTATTTTATTAAATTATTTTAGTTATTTTTATTATTTTTATTATTATCTATTGGAGGCATATTAAAAATATGATAATATTATTTTAGTAATAAGGAGGAATTATTTTGGCAGGAAAATTTTTTAATCAAAGAGTAAAAGGTGCAAATAGGTCTTTTATTGCTTATATAATTGTAGGGGTCGTTGTTTTATGTATTTTTATTGCAGTAATTTTAATTGTATCCTTAAAAAATAAAGGTGATAATAAAGATGCTGTTATAGAAATTCGTGATGTTGTAACTGTTGAAGTAAATTCTGAGTTGCCTGATAAAACTTTATTTTTCTCCGAGCTCCAAAATGTTAAAGAAGATGATATCATAATTTCTTATGATGATGTAGATTTAGCAAAAGTCGGTGAATACACTGTTAATATAGAAGTTAATAAAACTAATTATTTATCTACTTTATCAGTTGTAGATACTAAAATTCCAAATGTAACAACGAAAGATTTAACGATTGGCAAAGGTGAAACTTATGCAGCTAATGACTTTATTGAAAAATGTTCTGATAACAGTGATTCTGGTTGTATAGTTACATTTTACGAAATGGGCAAAGATCAAGATGGTAATTTAATAGATTACAGTAAATATGCTGATGAAGGAAAATACACACTTCAAATTGTAGTAAGTGATATGTCAGGTAATAGTACTTCACCATTATCAGTAAACTTAACAATAGGAGACGGAATTGGTGAACCATCTAATCCTACTTATTGTAAATATGGTAATTCCGAATATGATACAAACTCATATATTTTAGGCGTTAATATTTCACAAAATGGATGCGCATTAGATTTAAATTTATATTATGACGAAAATACATCTGCACCAGCATACGAATTAGCTAAGAACGATACAGAAAAATTACAAAAAGAAATTAGCAAATTGAATATTGATAAAGACGTAAAAAAAGTATTAAATCAAGTAATAACTCCTGTTTTAAACACTACTGGAACCGGCGTTGTTGGATATGCTGTTCATTTAGAATTATCTATGAATTATGATGATGGATCTAGTGAAGTAGTTGCAAGTTATTATATAAACTTAAATGGTGATAGAGTATATTCTATAAACAAATATAATTTATCTTAATATAATTATAACTTTTACAAAAAAAGTAAACATCTTAAAATTTATGTTTACTTTTTTGTTGCCATAAAATAATAATTCTTTTATATCATTTTAATTCTTTTAAAATAATATTTGTTATATAAAATACAATAAAAAAATCTTTAAAAGCCTAATTTTATTTTTATATACTTATTGCCTTTAAAGATAATTATTTAATTTATTTTTTTCTTGAAAATACAACTAAAGCACCAAAACCTGCTATAAGTATTCCAAATATTATTGCTACTACTGCACCATCACTTATTTTAGATTTAGAGTCTTTCTTTACTGTAATTCCTTCAGCAGCACATGCTTCTTCTAATGTTTCTGCTTTAACTTCATAATTGCCTTCTTCAATCATTTTCCCAATATAATCTTCATATGATTCGTCTTGATATGCTTCTAATGCCGCTTCGATAATTTCGTCACTACTATATCCAATTCTTGAATAATCACTACCAATTGCTGTAAATGGAACTGATGAATCAGCTTCTTCGCCAAAATATTCTTTTACATCATATAAAAGTTCTGTATTTCCACTTTCTTTCCATGATTCAAAAATCACAAATTCAAAATAGTCTTTATACTTATAATAATTTTTACTAAAATAAGTTAAATAATCATAACAATGGCTGCATCCATCCCCTCTAAAAAAATAAACTTTAACCTTTTCGTGGTCTGTGATTGTTGGTAATTCATCTGCAGCTACTTTAATGTTTGGTATCAATAAAACACTAAGTGCTAAAAATATACCCAATATTACTTTTTTCATATATCCTCCTCATGCTAAATTATACTTTTTTTGTCATTATTTGTAAAGTTATATATTTAAATATTTCAATTTTAATTTTTATGATTTGTATGTAATTCCACATTTCTTTTATTAATATAGCAATCGTATGCATCTCTGATTTCTGGATTCATATAACTTTCTTTTATTTTCATTTTTTTATCATCTTCATACATGCTATTTATTCTTTTTTCTCTAATATTTGTTAAATCATTTATTGCAACCAGTGGTTGCCCACCGCCACCTATGCATCCACCTGGGCAACTCATTACTTCTATAAAATCATAGTCTTTAATTCTTGATATGTTTTTTTCTACTGTTGAAACTTTATTAAATACTCCAACTTTTATTTTGTATTCTTTCATATCAACAATTGCTTCTTTAATATCTTTTTCTCCTCTTACTTCTTGAAGATTATAAAAATTGTCTGGAGCTTTTTCCTTATTTATCATGTAATAAGCCGTTCTAAGAGTAGATTCCATTACTCCACCAGAAACTCCAAATATTAATCCTCCTCCACTTCCTTTTCCAAGAAGTTTGTCAAATTCAGAATTTTCTAAATTTTTAAAATCTATTCCTAATTCTTTTATCATTAAACTTAATTCACTTGTTGTAATAACTATATCAGTATCTGGATATAATGTTCTTTCATATTTTTTAGAAATACAAGGGGTTAAAGATACTGATATAATTTTGTCTTTATCAATGTTATACATATCTGCAAAATAGCTTTTTATCATTGCACCTTGCATTGCTATTGGACTTTTACAAGTACTTAAATTTTTTATTAATTCTTGATGATATTTTTTTAAATATAGAACCCAGGAAGGGCAACAACTCGTAAACATTGGGGTTTGTTTATTTTTTATTCTATCTATCAACTCTTGTGATTCTTCCATAATAGTTAAATCTGCCCCAAATGTTGTATCAAATACAAAATTAAAACCTATATTTTTTAATGCACTGACTAATTTTCCTTCTAAAAATTCTCCCGGTTCAAACCCAAAAGAATCCCCTATTGCAACCCTAACTGCTGGGGCCACAAAGACTACTACCACATAATTTGTATCATTAATATAATTTAATACTTGCTTATAATCATATTTGGGAACTAATGCTCCGGTTGGGCAAGATAAAATGCATTGCCCACAATTTATGCAATCATTTTCTATATTATTTACACTTTTACAAGTTTTTAAGCAAATGCCACAGTTAATACATTTTTCTTCTATTCTTTTTAAACATACATTACTTTCTTTTACTTCTACTCTATTCATTATTCTCCTTGTGTTAGCATTTTATAATTTTTTACTAATTTTACTAATATTTCTTTTTCTTCTATTATTATCTCATTTGTTGCTATTAATGTTGCCAAGCCATTAGCATATAACCACATATTTATAAAAAGATGTTTTGCCTCATCGAAGCTATATCCGTGTTTATTTACCAAATTAATTATTGTTGATTGGTTCCATTTTTCATCTAAAACATTATCTATATTTTTCCACTTTAAATTGTTACTTAAAAATAGGCAAATAAATAAATTTTTATATTTTTGAGCAAATTCTACGTATGCAATACAAAGTGTGATTAAAGCTTTTTTGTTATCAATTCTGCTTATTATAAACTCATCATACTGACAAGATATTTCATTATATATATCAGATTTTATCTCATCCATACTTTTATATATTCTATATAATGGTTTTGTTGATACTTTTAATTTTCTAGCTAAACTTCTCGCATTTATGCTTTCCCATCCATTATCATTAACCATCTTTACTGCTACTTTTACAATGTAATCTTTTGTCAGTTCTTTTACTGCTGGCATATATTCACTCTCCTTTTGTATCTATGGTAACTTATGTTTCTATTATAGCATAGTGTTTTTAAATAGAAAAGTGTTTTATATTGTATTTTTTTGTCGATTTTTGTCTTATCTAAAGCTTTACTCAACTATTTATCATATTCTTCTAAATATATCTTTTTTTTATTATTTTTTATATACCCCATTACTTGGTCAAGATTTATATTTTCTACACTTTTAAATATATTATTTTCAACAAATTTATTATTTTTTCTCATAGTCTTTATTAGTTCTTTTATTTCAGCTCTTTTAGAATCTTCTTTTTTTAAGGGACATGCACAATTTATAAATTCCAATTCATTAAATTTAACCCAATTAATTATTGCAGATTCCTTTACCAAATATAATGGACGTATTAATTCTAATCCTGGATAATTTTTACTTTTTAGTTTAGGCAGCATCGATACTGTTTCTCCATTATAAAATATTCCTAATAATATTGTTTCTATTACATCATTAAAATGGTGTCCAAGGGCTATTTTATTGCATCCCAGTTCTTTAGCATAATTATATAAATATCCTCTTCTCATTCTAGCACACATATAGCATGACGATTTAACATTCATTGTTTTTATAATGTCAAATATTCCACTTTCTTTTACTTTTATAGGTATTCCAAGTAATTTAGCATTTTCTTTAATTTTTTCTAAATTTTCTCGACTGTAACCGGGGTCCATGACTATAAATTCCAATTCAAACTTAATTTTTCCGTGTTTCTTTATTTCTTGCATGCATTTTGCAAGTAAAAACGAATCTTTACCACCGCTTATACATACAGCTATTTTATCATTATCCTTAATTAAATTATATTCAGTTATTGCTTTTGTAAATTGTCTCCATATATCTTTTCGATATGTTTTTATAATACTTTTTTCAACTTGTTCTTGCTTCATTTGTTTCACCATCAAAATTATTATGAATTAGTTTTTTTTGTTTGTCAAATAAAAACCTCATTCTCTTTTCTATAAGAAATTGAGGTTATATTTTAATTACTCTATTATAGAAAAATTGTTATTTTTTATATGATCAATAAATCTTTCTTTAAAGTTTGTTAAGTCCTTTTGCTTTAACGTTTTATTATTGCTTCCAACAATATACCTAATTGTGTATTTATTTTCATAAGTGCCTAATAAATTATATGATTGTATTAAATTGCTCTTAAAAGTTTTTAATACTTCTAATAATTCTGTATATTTTTTATTTTCTGGCATAATTATTGTATAATCTAGTTCTACCGTTGGATATTTGCTTATATCTTTTGCTATTATTTTACTTTTTTCAATTTCAACATATTTATCAAAGTCTATTTCAACACAAACTATTGATTTTTTTCTACCTATTTTATTTACAACTTTTTTTGATAAAACATTTAGTTCTCCGATAACTTTATCACTAACTATTATTTTTTTGCCCAAAGTGACTTCATAATAATTTTTTTCGTTTATATTATCTAAAAATTCTACCCTTTTATTTTTTATATTTTTAAATAGGTATTTTACTATTGATTTTATCTTTAAATATATATTTTCGATATTTTTTTCATCATCTACTAATATAATGCTAAGTTTTCTTTTATTACTATTATTTTCTATAATTGTTCCTATTTCAAATATTCCAAATTTTTTATAATTTTTCAAATTATTTTCTACAATGTTCATAAGCGATAATGATAAATCATCTCTTAAAATATTATTTTCTGATTTTCCTATTAATTTAATTCCATTTTTTTCTATTCCAATTCTTTTTAGCATTTCAGTATCATACCAAATATAACTATTTACTTCATTTAAATCAAATTTAGTGGCAAGTAACTCTTTTACTTCATACTCTTGATTATAAATGTTTTCATGTTCTACAACTGTCAAATCTAATTTTAAGGGTTTTGGAGAAAAATTTTCTAGCCCATACATTCTTGCTATTTCTTCAATTAAATCTTGTTCAATTTTAATATCCTTGGTTGCTCTAAATGTTGGAACAATAACATTGTAAAATTCTGTATTTATTTCTACTCTAAATCCTAATTTTTCTAAAATTTCTTTGATTTCATTATCTGGTAATTCTTTTCCCATATATATCTTCAACGTTTTTTTGCTTAATTTAATTGTTTGTTCTTTTAGCTCATTTGGATATATATCTGTCAATTCAGAGGCAATTTCTAAATTTGGATTTTCTTTCTTTAATAAATACATTAATCTTTTTATTGCAAAAGTTGTCAAATTAGGATCTAATGATTTTTCATATCTTGCACTAGCTTCTGTTCTTAAACCAAGCGCTACTGCTGTTTTTCTAATATTTCCTGCATTGAATGTTGCACTTTCTAAAAAGATTGATGTTGTATCATTTAATATTTCACTATCTAATCCCCCCATTACACCTGCAATTCCAAAATATTTATTACCATTTTTAATCATTAACATGTCTTTTGTTAGCTTTCTTTCTATACCATCTAATGTTGTATAAGTATCACCATCATTAGCTAATCCCACTTCTATTTCTTTTACTACTCGTGAATCAAATGCATGCATTGGTTGTCCTAGCTCTAACATAATATAATTAGTAAGGTCTACAAATAAAGATATGGAACGCATTCCAACATAATATAAAAATATTTGCATATCTAATGGTGTTTTATTATTAGTTAAATTATTTACTTTTAATCCAGAATATCTATAACATAAACTTGGCTCTTTAATAGTTATTTTTAATTTTTCTTTCTTTTCATCTTCAATATTTGTAATTTCAAGTGGCAACAATTCATGATTTGTTATTGCAGCTATTTCTCGAGCTATCCCGAAGTGTCCCCATAAATCAGGTCTATTTGTTAATGATTTGTTGTCTATTTCAACAATTATATCTTCAATAGGTAAATATTCTTTTATATTCATACCTACTGGTGCATCCGAAGGAAGCTCTAATATTCCATCGTGATTATCACTTATTCCTAATTCTTTTCCACTACAACACATTCCATTTGAAAGCACTCCTCTTAATGGTCTTGATTTTATTTCAATTCCATCAATATGTCCTCCCACTTTAATGTATGCCGTTTTTAACCCTACTCGAACATTTGGGGCTCCACATACTACTTGTACAGGTTTTTCTTCATCGCATTCAACTTGCAATATGTGCATGTGATCACTATCTGGATGTTTTTCACACTTAATAATTTTTGCTATTACTATATTATCTAAATCGTATCCAATTTTTTTTACAGTTTCAACTTCTGCTGTTCTAATTGTAAATGTTTTCCATATATTTTCCCAATTTATATCATTACTATTTTTTATATAACTTTTTAATTTATTACATGAAATTAACATTTTATCCTCCTATTTAATATTAAATTGTTCTAAATATCTTATATCTCCAGAATTTAAAACTCTTATATCACTAATTTTATATTTCATCATTGCTAATCTTGTTAATCCAATTCCAAAAGCAAATCCTGTGTATTTTTCTGGATCTATTCCTCCAGCTTTTAAAACATTCGGATGAACCATTCCTCCAGGAACTATTTCTATCCATCCACTATTTTTACATGTTGGGCACCCTTTTCCTTTACATATTGAACATTCCATATCTATTTCATAACTTGGTTCAGTAAATGGGAAAAATCCTGGACGTAATCTTAGATTTATTTCACTTTGCATTACTTCACTTAAAATTTGTTGCATAACATATAATAAGTTTTCAATGGATATTTCTTTATCAATAACCATACCTTCAACTTGGAAAAATGTATTTTCGTGATTAGCATCTAAATCTTCATTACGAAATACTCTCCCTGGAGAACAAACTTTTAAAGGTGCTCCATACTTTTCCATTGCATGAATTTGATTTCCACTAGTTTGGGTTCTTAAAAGCATGCCATTATCTAAATAATAGGTATCTTGCATATCTCGCGCTGGATGATCCTTAGGAATATTCAATGCTTCAAAATTGTAATATTCTGTTTCCATTTCAGGACCACTTACTACTGTAAATCCCATTTTTTTCATACAATCTGTTACTTCTTTCGCAACTATTGTTACAGGATGTAAAGATCCTATGTTGATTTCATAATCTAATGTATCATCAAAACTTGTATTATTTTGATTTAATTGTTGTTCTAAAAATTCATTAATTATATTTTCTAAATCTTTTTTCGTGTTATTAATTAAACTACCATATTTTCTTTTTTCTTCAATACTCATATTTTTTAAATTACTAAGTATTTCACTTATTCTACTTTTTTTACCAACATACTTTGATTTAACATTTAAAATATCAGCTTCTTTTTCGCAACTTTTCAATTCTTCTTGCATTTCTTCAATTATTTTTTTTAATTCTTCTTCCATTTTTCCTCCTTAAAATTAAAAAAATCCATAAACTAATTTAAGGACGAACTTTTTATCCGCGGTACCACCTTAGTTTATGAATTTATTTCATACGCTTAAAATTATAAGGGATTTATCCCAAAAACACTCATCAATTGAAATTCATCTTATAAATCTTTTAAAATATTCTCAGCCATATATTTTATCTCTGTTAAGATTTTTTTTATAAAACTACTTTGATTGAATCTTCGTATTTTTCTTTGTTATTTTCTATCCATTTCTTTCCATCTACCATTCTAGTTACTAGCATAGCGCAAGATGAGTCTCCAACTACATTAAGTAATGTTGCTGGTGCGTCTATTATTGTAGCAATTATTGTTAAAATTGGCAAGGCCTTAATTGGATAACCCATTAAGCTTAAAATTAACATCTCTGATATTGTTCCTCCTCCAATAGGAACAGCTGTTACTAATAATGTTGCTATTAATGCTGTTATCAATATTTGAATTATCATGGTAAAATTATTAAATGGTGTTTGAAATAAGTATACTAAAAACATAATTTTAAATATACTGCCTATTGATGAACCATCTTTGTGAAAACTTGTTCCTAGTGATATCGTTGTCTCTGCAATATCGGCAGGTATCCCAATATTTTTTGCACATTCTATATTTACTGGCACACTAGCTGCAGATGAACAAGTCCCTATGGCTGTAAGTGTAGGTGGTAATATACTTTTCCAAAATTTTTTTATTCCTTTTTTACCGGCTGATATGTATGCATAAACGGAATAAATTACTACCATAAATATTATACTACTTATTGTGTATATAATAAAGGTTTTTAAAAAACCAATTGCAATACTTGTTCCTATCGATCCTATTAAAGATGCAAAATAACAGCATAGTCCTATCGGTGCATAATACATTATTATTTCTATTAGCTTATACATTACTTCACTAAAAGAGTTTATAAGTTTTGCAACTTCTTTTCCTTTTTCCCCACTTTTATTTATCGCTAAACCTAATAGTATTGATATTACTATTAATGCTATAATGTTATCGGTGCTTAATAGATTAACAAATTGATCTGTTGATAAAACATTGATTGTTCTTTCTAATATATTTAACTCAATATCATTTTCTACTGTTTCGTCAAATTGAGAAACTATATTTTTGGTATCTTCTTTATTAATTAAGTTGGTAAGTGTTGTTGTTCCAAAGCCAAAAAGAACTGCTACAAACGATGTTATTAAAAATGTTAATATAATACTTATTATCATTTTATTTAGTCGTTTGGGTTGATTCATTTTTGATATAGATGCAGTTATAGTAAAAAATATCAAAGGAATTATTATAACTAACAATAAATTAATAAATAGATCCCCGAGTGGTTTTACTATTATCGCTTTTTCTTTATAAATTAATCCAATTATAGATCCAATAATTACGAATATTATCATAACAATGGTTTTTTTATAATTTTTTAAGATTTTTATTTTATATACCCCCTTTATAAATCTTAATAAATTATATTTAATATTTTGGCTTTTATGATTTTACTTTAACTTTGGAATCTCATCAAAAATATCATTATCTTCTGTATCAAAAAAATCTTTTTTAATTTCTTCATTTATCTTTACATAATTTTCTTTTATATTAGTGTTTTCACTTTTTTTGGTATATCCTAATAATTTATGCTTTGTCCACGGAAGCATTAGCTTTTTTCTTTTTTCCCCTTTATTTATTTTAATTATCCTAAATAAATCTTTAAAAATAATATATAACGCAGGGATTAAAATTAATAATAACCATCCAAAATTGCTTGCTAAGAAAAATTGAACTCTTCCTAATTGTGGTATTTTTATTGCAACTTTTCCTACAATCTTATCAAAAGGAACTGTTGAACTATCTTCAATTAAATTGTTATCTCCTTTTGTTTGGTAACTATAATTGCCATTTTCATCTTTAATAATCGATATTACTCTATGGGTAATAGTTCCTCCCCTTAACTCTGGACTATCAGAATAAAATGTTATTACATCTCCAATTTCAATTTCATCTGGTTTATCTACTCTTATATCAACAATTACATCATAAACATTTATATTAGGAACCATACTAGGGCTAATTATTGTATACAAAGAAAATTTAGGCTCATATTTACTACCTTTAGTAGCATAAATTCTTGTAGCTATGAAATAGTAAAATAAAAGTGCGGCACAAATTAATAACAATACAAAAATTGTCCAACTGATTATTGTTGAAATTGTTTTTATTATTTCCCGAAATGTTATTTTTTTGTTAATCTCGGTATTCATACCACACTTCCCTATTCTTTTTTATTATATCCAAATAATTGACAAATAGCAACATTACACATTAAAAATAAAGTAAATTATTACCAGGAGTTAATTATTTTTTCATAATATACATATAATTTATCAAAGAAACCTTTACATTTAGGTTTATTTATATTAAAATTATATCACAGGAATGGAACCGTAGCCAAGTGGCTAAGGCGTGGGTCTGCAACACCCTGATCGCCGGTTCAAATCCGGCCGGTTCCTCCATAAAAAATAAGCTCGAACAGTTTTGTTCGAGTTTTTATTTTAATTTTATTTTATAACATCTATTTCTTATAGTAATTAATAAATTCACTGAATCTGCATATGTTATATCTTTATCTGTTTGTAATATTAACTTATCTTTCACACGAGATGGTGTTAAATCTTTGACATCAATTACATAATGAATATTATTATATGTATATTCTATTTTCATAAATGTATTTGAAAATGTTTTAAGAGATTTTATATTTTGATAGCCAGGAACTGTTGTATCTAACTTAAAATCATAATCCATAATTAATAATATTTGATTTTTCATGTTGTTACTTTCAGTTAATACTAAATCTGTATATGTTCTACAGGTTTCTTTATAACAGCTTTCATAGGTATATTCATATCTTGTATCATACACTACATTTTTTATTGTTAATGAGGTATCTTTTAACATAGTGCTAGAAAATGATACATTTTCATTCAAGTTTGCATTTCTTACTACTTCAACATCCATCATTTTTGTAGGTTTTAAGTTAACATTTATTGTTTTTGCTAAAAAGTTTTTCGATTTTGTTGATTGTCCTGTATATAATGTTAATTTATATGAATCCTTAACTTGGTTTTCTTCTAATATATATGGAATAATATAAGTTGCCGTTGTCTTAGCGTTTATTATAGAACCCATATATGGATTGCCATAATCTAAAAAGTAATTACCTATATCCAAAGATGGATATAAATAATCATTCCCTAAATATAATTTAAAATTAGTGTAATCTAGTTTTTGGCTTTGAGTGCTATTATTGATTATATTAAATCTTATTATTAAATAATATTTACCATTAACAATTGCATTTCCAGCCAAATCAACATTTGTTAGTAAACTATCATTAATGTTTATGTTAAAAGTTTCATACGCAAAACTCTCTCCTTCATCATACGTGTATTTTAATTTTTCATATCCTTTAAATAGAGTAACAACTGTTATTACTACAATAACACAAAATATGATATTAAATATAATCTTGTTTTCTAAATAATAATAATAAAACTCTCTTATAAACCTTCTAATAATTCGTTCCGCTTTGTATGTTTGAAAGTTAATACTTAGTTCTATTTCTTCGGAGTCTGCTTCAGTAATTTCTAACTCTTTTAAATCGTCTTTAAAGTTAAATTGTTTTACATTAAATCCAAGGGCTCTTATTGCTATAATAATTATAAATATATATTGTGGAAAATATATGATTTGAGCAATATCTCTATATGTTCTAGCTGCTGCTGTTGCCCATAAACCATCACTTAGTCCATTTATTAAGCTTGATGAAATTATAATTGCTACAAACAATACTGAATAATATATAATTGCAAATAAATATGTTTTATTAGGCTTATTTTTTGTTTTTAAAAGAATATACATAGCTAATAGTATTCCTAATATTAATAGTATACCAATATATAAAAATCCGCTGATATATTCTTTTGCCATATTATCAAATACTGTTACTGTATAACCATTTTTTATAAAATCTCTAAAAAATTGCAATACTGTGTGGGAATTGACAGCAACAAAAACCGTTATTAATGTTAATATAATATGAATAACTCTAAAATATTTGATTAATAAACCATATGGTTTTTTTAATATCATACTATCGCCCTTTTCTAATAATAATTTTATCATAAAAAAAATATGATGCCTAGACCATATTTTTATCTTTTAGCTACCAAAACTTGATCTTTTAATAAATATATTGTTTCGTTTTGTGCTAATAAATCTTTTTTTGAAATTTTAAATAAATCAGCTACTGTATCTAAGGTGTCTCCTTCTGCTGTTATATAATAGCTATATCCACTTTTGGGTATTAATATCTGTTGATTAGGATAAATAAAATCATCCATATTTAATCCATTTAAGCTAGCTAATAATGTAGGATTTATATTATATTTTTGAGCAATTTTATAAAGCGAATCTCCTTTTTCTATTGTATATATATTAAAATATTTTTCTTTTTCTTTTGGAACTACTATTTCCATACCTGCTCTTAATTCATCTATAAAATATAAATTGTTTATATCCATTATTATTTCTGGGCTAGTATTAAATTTATCTGCTATACTTTTTAAACTATCATTAGGTTTTATTTGATATTTGTCAAACATATTATCACTCCTAATATAAAGTATGTTAGGAGATAATTTTGGTTAATTAAAAATTTAAAAGCTTATATATTAAAAATTATGATCAATTATTCAAAAATAAATACCATATTTTTATTATTAAAATTCCATTCTGTATATTTTAATAAAGCAGTTTCTCCCTCATAAATATTAAATTTATATAAAATATCATTTGATATATAATATACATCAAATTCATCTTGACTTACTATGGTATCAACTTTTTTATTAATTATTTGTAATAGCTTATCATCGTTATATATTTTAAAATATAAACGATTATCCTTTAAAGTATACTCATATATTTTTGCTTTTTTAAATTCCAATTTGTCATTTATTAATTTTTGACCCGATACTGTTTCCCATTTTCCATTATTTAATATTTGATTTTTTGTTTTATATATTTCTTCTTTTGATATATCTATATAATATTCTTGTTTTTCCTTTGTATCATATAAATATATTTTATCTTTTTCATTGCCTAAAAAATAACTGTCAAAATATACTTCGAATCTTAAATTAATTGTTTTTATTTTAAAATTTTTTATATTTAATAAATACATTTTATCAAAAGTAAATTCTTGATCATAGTCTGGAACTAGAATGTAATTTTCATATTGATAAAACATTTTAATATTATATATATCTTGATCAAATAAAGTTACTTTATTTTTATTGTTATTATTTAAAATTATAAAATCGCGATAATTCCATAGTAAATATGTTTTTTCATCTAATTTATTTATCTCTATATTTTCATAGTTTTCCTTTTTTTCAAAATTTGCTTCATCATTGTAAAATGCAGAATAGTATTCATTATTATTTTCATTAATGCATATTGGATAAAAATCTAAATATTCACTTTTAATATCAAAACATGTTAATTGATTTTGTTCCTTTATATCAATGTTTTCAATTAATTTTCTTTTATGAACGTATTTACTAGTAGATATAACTTTATAATTCTTTCCATTATAATTTAAAGTAAAATAATATGCTTTTTCTTTCTTATTATAGTTTTCACTAATTTTTACTTTATCTATTTGGTAATCAATTGTATAATTATTTGGTTTTAAATAAAAATAAAGGAATAATAAAAATAACAGTAATAATGCAATTATAAATATATAATGTTTTTTCATTTTTTATTTTGTTGGATGAGCATATTTTTGTTTTTCACTCATCATTAATTCAGTAATATTTGTTTCAATTTCATCAAGCCCTGTTTTAGGTAAATTGGTTATTGTTACTTCTTCTTTAATTGTATCTATTTTTATCATTCCCCATATTAACCCTTGATATACTAATAAATCGTTATATAAATCTGGTGTAATAGAACTCAAAAAATATCCCCATATCACTCTTTTTTGCCCTATAAGTATTCTTTTATTAGTTAATACTATTACACATGTAGTAAACAAATCATAGAAAGTGTCATTTTTTTGGCCTCCAAAGGCAAATATAACTTCTTCCCCAGGATTTAAGTGTTTTTCAACTACCTCACAGTGTTTTTTTAATCTCCATATAACTCCACCAGGATGTTTTCTTTTAAAATTTAAAGCTTTATTGTATACTTCACCCATTATTTTCACCTATTAATATTTTACATTATCTTGTTTGTTATATCAATAAATGTTTTTAATTTATATTAAATAATCTTTATATACCCAGCGATTTTCTCCAATTTTAACCCAGTTGTTTTTTTCGATTATTACTGCTACAGTTGTTCCTTTTGGCAACGGAGCATTGGTTTTTAATATTGTTCCTGCAGGTTTATTTCTTACATTTAAAGAGTTTGCAATTGTTTTTTTAGTTTCAAACCATGTGTTTGGTTTTTCTTTTGTTAGATAATTAGCAAAAATGTATTCTTTATTATTTATTTTTGCCCAGTTTCCTACAAATTGACTTATTTTTAATTTTGTATTTTTAGGTAAAGTATTAACAGTATTAAAATTTGTCCCAGGCCCTATTCTTACATTTAATGAATCAGCTGTTGTGTAATAATATTCATCTTTTATTTCTTCTGAATATAAATTAATAAAATTTAAACCATTGCTTCCTTTTACTATTGTAAAATTATTATCAATAAAAAATGCATCTTCTGGTTTTATTGCACCTTTAGTAGTATCAATTACCCATATTCCATTACTGTTTTTAATCCAACCTGTATTGTTCATTTTGCCTTTACCAACTACAATATGAAAATGTTCTCCAGTAGCATTTCCATCTTTTCCTTCCAAAACTATTGCTTCTTTTCTACTAAAAACATCTCCAATTTTTATTTTTTTTAATTCACTGTCTTCCATATGAGCTACCATAATTGTTACGAAATCAGTAAATGTTGGAGTAATTACTGGTGTTAAAGATTCTAGCCATAAAACATTAGTTGCTGTTGTTCCTACTCCATAAATTTTTTTTACAACCATTTTATCACATGGACAATAAAAATAATCATTTGCTCCAGCAGCGCCATAATTATCATCTATTGGATAATCTTTAGGATTACCTATTGTATGTCTTGAATGAGTAAAATCATTTTTATAGGTTTGAGTTATATTCATAACCTTTAAAGGATAAATTAAATAATTCATTGTATATTTTCCTCCTTTTCATTTGAGTTTTTTTTATCTATTAATAATTTTGTATTTTTTATTAGATCATATGCGCCTCCAACTACTATTCCAGCACTTGCTATAGCAATAGAAAAATTCTTGGTCATAATATAATATATTATGGATAATATTATTCCAATAACAAGGTTTTGAATTGGAATTAAGTGGTTTGATATCCATGGCACTTTTGTTGCTATTGCTCCTAAAACTAATGAAACAATCATTGTAGTTAAAGTCATTATTATTTCCATATTCATTTTTTCCACCCCCAATATAAGTTATTCTTTGTAATAAAAAAAGAAGCCATGTTTGTCCATGTCTTCAATTAATTTTTTCAAATTGTGAATTATACAAGTTTGCATAAAATCCATTTTGTTTCATTAATTCATCATGATTTCCTTGTTCTATAATATTACCCTCATTCATTACTAATATTAAATCTGCATTTTTTATTGTTGATAATCTGTGGGCAATTATAAATGATGTTCTACCTTCCATGAGTTTATCCATTGCTTTTTGAACTAATTCCTCTGTCCTTGTATCAACATTACTTGTTGCTTCATCTAATATTAAAAATGGTGCATTATCTAACATACCTCTTGCTATTGTAATTAATTGTTTTTGTCCAGAAGATATTGATTCGTTATCTTCAATTAATGTGTTATATGAATTAGGCAGTGATTTAATAAAATGATCTACTCCTACTACTTTGCAAACTTCTTTTACTTTTTCATCACTTATATTTTTTTGATTATATACTATATTTTCTTTAATAGTTCCAGAAAATAACCATGTATCTTGAAGCACCATAGTAAATAGTTCATGAACATTTTCTCTTTTTAAATCATTTATTGATATTCCATCTATTTTAATATCGCCAGAATTTATTTCATAAAATTTCATTAGTAAATTTACCATCGTTGTTTTTCCTGCTCCTGTTGGGCCAACTATGGCTATCTTTTGTCCCGGTTTTACCTTTGCGTTAAAATCCTTTATTATTATTCTATCTTCGTCATATCCAAATTTAACATGTTCAAATTCTATATTACCTTTGACTTTTGATTTTACTAATTTTTTAGTTAAATTTGTTTCTTCATTCATTTCTTTTTCTTCAATAAATTCAAATATTCTTTCTGATGCTGCTGCAGCAGATTGTAATGAAGTCATAGCTTGTGCTATTTGGGACAATGGATTTGTAAATAATCTTACATATACTATAAATGCTACTATTACACCAAAAGATATAACATTGTTTAACACTAATAGTGCTCCAACTATACATACTACCACATAACTAAAGTTACCTATAAACATCATTATTGGTTGCATAAGTCCTGATAAGAATTGACTTTTTCTTATTGCATCAAAAACTTTATTATTTAATTTATCAAATTTTTCATCTGACTCTTTTTTACCGTTATACACTTTAACAACATTATGGCCAGAATATATTTCTTCAATATGACCATTCATATTTCCTAATTCTTCTTGTCTAGCTATAAAATATTTTTGTGATTTTTTTAGTATTATAGCCATTAAAGAAAATCCTATTAAACTTGAAATTATAGCAGCAAGTGCCATAACCCAATTGGTTATAAACATCATTAATACACTACCTATTAATAGCGTTATTGCTCCTACTAATGATCCTATACTTTGACTCATTGTTTGTGATACTGTATCAACGTCGTTTGTTACTCTTGATAGTATATCACCAGTTGAATTTTTATCAAAATATTTTAATGGTAATTTATTTATTTTTTCTACTATCTTTTCTCTTAAATTTTTAGCAAAATTATTTGATACTGTTGCCATTATAAAATGTTGAAAAAAGCTAAATATTGCGCTTGTAATGTAAACTATACCTAAAAATAATGCTATTTTTTTTATCTTGGTAAAATTTATTTGAGGTCTTACTATTTCTTGAATACTTTCTGGTATCATATCGATAGCTTTAAATATTTCTGTAGATGTGCTATTTTCACTAATGTTGCTCATAATTTCTATAAATTCATTTTTATCATTTTGAGATATTTCATTTGATACCATTATATTTTCAACCGTTTGTTCATTAATATTAGGTATTAGTCCATTTGAAATAGTATCGGCCATATCACTTAGTTTATCCGGCGCTATTATTGATAATATTGAGCTAACTGCAGCTAAAATTAATGCAATTATAATTAATTTGTGAAATTTATTTAAGTAATGGATAAGTTTTTTCATGGCACCGCGAAAATCTTTGGCTTGTTCAAAACTTGGTCCTTTATTTCCTCCCATAGGTCTAGGCATTTTTAAGTTCCTCCTCACTAAGTTGTGATAATGCTATTTCTTTGTATACGTCGCAATTTTTTAGTAGTTCTTTATGAGTCCCCATTCCAACACAAGTTCCTTTGTCTAATACTATTATTTTATCAGCATTCATTATTGTCCCAATTCTTTGTGCTACTATAAATGTTGTTGCTTCCTTAGTATATTGTTTTAACTCTTTACGTAATTTGTAATCAGTTTTATAATCAAGAGCTGAAAAACTATCATCAAATATATATATTTCTGGATTTCTGGCTATTGCTCTTGCAATAGATATTCTTTGCTTTTGACCACCAGATATATTTGTTCCTCTTTGGGCTAAATAAGAATCATATTGTTTTGGCATCTTTTCAACAAATTCTTTTCCTTGTGCAATCTCTATTGCTTTTTTAATTTCTTTTTTTGAAATTTCTTTTTTACCATTATCACCATATGATACATTTTCAGAAATTGTTCCACTAAATATTACAGCCTTTTGTGGAATGTAACCTATTTTATTGTGTAAATATTCTAGTTTGTAATCTTTTATGTTTACCCCATCAATAATTATTTCGCCATCCGTTACATCATAAAATCTAGGTATTAAATTAATAAGTGTAGATTTACCACTTCCTGTTGATCCAATAAATGCTATTGTTTCACCTTTTTTTGCTTCAAAATTAATATCTTTTAGTATATATTCATCAGCATCTGGGTATTTAAAGGAAACATTTTTAAATTCTACATTTCCTTTTAGTTTTGAATCATTTGTATCAATATTACCATCTTTAATTGCAAATTCTTCATCTAATACTTCATTAATACGATCCGCTGAAATTGCAGCTCTTGGATACATTATAAATATCATTGCTAGCATTAAAAATGACATTATTACTTGCATTCCATAAGATGAAAATACAACCATGTCCCCAAATATTGTTACTTTTTGGCTCATTAATGATGAATCTATCATATATGCTCCAATGAAATATATAGCTAATGTAGAAAAATACATTATTAAATACATTACGGGTTGCATAATTCCAAAAGTTCTTTGATTGAACAATTGTATTTTTGTTAAATTGTTGTTTACTTCAGCAAATTTTTCTTCTTGATAATCTTCAGCATTGAAAGCTCTTACTACCCTTATTCCAGTTAAATTTTCTCTAGTTATACCGTTTATTTTATCTATTAACTTTTGAACTATTTTAAATTTTGGCAAAACAACAATCATTAAAAATGTTAGTGTTAATAATAATATTAAAACGCCCCCACCTACTACTGCACTCCATTGCCAACTTTTATTAAGAATTTTAGATACTGCCCATATTGCTGTTATTGGGGATTTAATCATTAATTGTAAACCCATTGCAACAAGCATTTCTACTTGGGTAACATCATTAGTAGTTCTTGTTATTAAGCTGCTAGTTGAAAACTTTTTTACTTCTCCTTCGCTAAAATTTTCAACTTTTTCAAAAATGTCCTTTCTTATGTTTTTTGAAAATGATGCTGCTATGTATGAAGCAATAAAACCTACAATAACTGCGGATATAAGACTTCCTAGCGCGCACAATAACATTTTAGATCCTGTTGATAAAATATCTCCAATTTTATTCCCAGTTGTTTGAACTAATTGTGTAATTTGGGACATATAATCTGGAAGTCTAAGGTCCAACCAAACTTGAAATATTATTAAAATAAAGCATATAGCTATCATTAATAGATCTTTTTTTCGTAATTTTTTAAGTAATTTTAACATATTATAATCCTTTCTTATACATTTTTTGTCATTTTTTCAATAACTGAATAAAATGTCTTCTTTTCTTCATCTGTTATACCTTCCCATAAATTTTTAAAAACTTTTTTCTCCACTTTTTTTAATTCATCTATGATGGGTTTAGATGATTCATTTAAAATTATATGTTGATATCTTCTATCTTTTACATCTTTTTCAAATGAAATATAACCTTTATTCAAAAGACTTCCTACTGCTTTTGATACATAAGCTTTTGAAAAGCCTCTAAATTCTACTATATCACATCCTCTATTATATTTTATATCATTTGATAAAAATAATAATATATCTGCTTCTGGTTTACTAATTCCTAATTTAGATGCAGAATTTAATATTTCTTTTTCAAAACTAATTTTAGTTTTTTTTCATAAATGTTAATAACTTTCCAATACTTTCTTTCACGTTAATCACCTTATAGTTTTATTGTAAACTGTTTCTACGTGAACTATTATGGTTTTTGAATGTTTTTTTGTCAATAAAAAATATGTATTTCACACAATGTTCATATTAATTTAATTTTTTCTTATTCACATTTTAATAATATACTTTATTTACCCTTATTAATTAGTATTTTAACTTATTCTTAAATAAAACTCGATACTTAAAAGTTCGAGTTTTCTATCAATTTGGTGCCGTTGAGGAAGTTATCTACAACTTTACCAACGAAAATTGATATTAGAATCAATCACTAAATACATTTTAGCAGGAAAAGATAAAAGTAGTAACTTTTTAATTGCTACCAAACTATTTTTTTCCCATATTAAATAAATTTTTTCCCTCTACACATCTGTAATAATTTTTTATCTTGTTCTGCAAATTCACCATATATATCATCTTCAAAAACTATGCCTCTATCTCTAAATGCAGAATACATATCCTTTATATCACCATTATTATATTCCCAAACAAATTCTCCACGATATATACTTCTTTCTTCATTATAAATTCCATACCCATCTCGATCACAAACAGTTAAAAGCATAGGTTTACGATTTTTAGAAATTGTTCTAATTACATCACTACGACCTGCGACATTACCAAGATATTCTATTACACATGTACCGCTAAAACTTGTATCATGAGTTTTTATATATTCTTTTAACTCTTCTTTTGTATCAAAATATGCACTTTTAAAAGGTCCTGAAAAACCATATAGCACCATTTGAGGAGCGGGAATTTCAGTTAATGGATTTTTATTAACTGGCTCTCCATCACACATTCTTTTCATAATTGAAGTTGTATGTTCCGTCAGCTCATTATCTTTTAGTGCGTTTGATAATGCTACTGCCACACTATCCGTTCTATCATTTTCATTTTCATAATCATCATCTTTATACATTTTTCTCACCAACTTTTAGTATATACAAAATAAGAAAAATTTTCAATGTATTCGGACACTTTTCGACCACACAATTTAAAAATCATAAAAAAACGAACTATTACTAGTTCGAACAACTATCAATCTGGTGCCATTGGGAAAGTTATCTACAACTTTATTAAAGGCAATCGATATATGAATCAACCATTAACAGTATCTTAATACATAAATATAGTGAATGTCTTGGAAAAATAAACAATTTCTTGATAATACATTTATTTTTAATATCATTTATAGTATAATTTTATTTGATAAGAAAGATTAAAAAAAGTCAAAAAAAGTATATAACCCTTATAAATAAAGGGAATTCTTATTTGATGGTTATTTGATAGGATGTGTTTTTATGTATGCGGTAGAAGAATATAAAGTTTCAGAAGAAGAATTAATTAATTTATTAAAATCTCTATTAAAATTAAATACAGAAAATGAATGGATTGAATTTAAAGTTAATAATGATAATCCTTCAATGATTGGTGAATACATTTCTGCATTGGCAAATTCAGCGGCATTATGCAATAAAGAACATGCATATCTAATATATGGTATTGATGACAAAAGTAAAGAAGTATTAGGAACTGATTTTGATTTCAATAATTCCAAAAAAGGAAATGAGCCATTATATAATTGGTTATATAGAAAATTAAAACCTCAACTTGATTTTACTCCTTATGAAATTCGCTATAATACAAAAAGAGTTTTGATAATTGAAATTGATAAAGCCAAACTTTATCCTATTGAATTTGATAATATTGCCTATATTAGAATTGGACAACAGAAAAGAAAATTATGTGATTACAAAGAAAAAGAAAAAAAATTATGGGATATGTTAAATAAAACATCATTTGAAGAAGAAGTTGCTTTATCTAAATTAGAAATACAAGATATTTTTGAATTACTTGATATAAGTACATATTACAAAATGCTAAAATTACCTTTGCCAGAAAATAAAGAAAAAGTCCTAGAAGATTTTAAAGAAGAAGGTTTCCTTAAAGAACTATATGGTAAATTAGCAATTACCAATTTAGGAGCAATATTGTTTGCTAGAAATATACACCAGTTTAAATCTATTACTAGGAAGTCGATTAGATTGATTCAGTATAAAAATAAAGATAAGTTAGAGACTATAAGAGAAATCAACTATGATAATGGGTATGCAATATGCTTTGAGGAAATATTAAAAAATTTAGATCTTTTAACTCCTCAAAATGAGCATATTGGTTTAGCACTACGAACTCAGGTGAAAATGTATCCAGAAATTTCACTTAGAGAGTTAATTGCTAATGCAATGATTCATCAAGATTTTACAATTGGTGGTACAAGTATATTAATTGAACTTTTCTCTAATAGAATAGAGATATCTAATCCAGGAACACCTTTGATAAGTATTGATAGACTTATAGATCACAATCCTATATCGAGAAACGAAAAATTAGCAAGCATCATGAGAAGATTTAAAATTTGCGAAGAAAAAGGCAGTGGGATAGATAAAGTAATTAAATCAATAGAAATATTTCAATTACCAGCTCCCAACTTTTTAGAATATGATAACGGAACTAAAGTTATTATATATTCTTACAAAAAATTGAACGAAATGGACCGTGATGATAAATTAAGAGCATGTTATCAACACGCTTGCTTGCAATATGTTTCTGGTGAAAAAATGACTAATGAAAGTTTGAGAGCACGATTTAATATTGAAAAGAAAAACGCAGCAATTGCTTCTAGAATTTTAAGCGATGCAATATTATCTGGATTAATAAAGGAATATCAACCAAACTCTGAATCTAGAAGATATAAGAGTTATTTACCATATTGGGCTTAGTTTCATTTGATGATTATTTGATTACATATATAAACATATAAAAAAAACACTTTAAATATATAGTGTTTTTTATTTGATTGTCATTTGATTATTTACAAATAATATATAATTTAAATATATTAAATATAATAAATTATAACAATTTATATTTCTTCTTTCTTCGGTTAAAATACTTTTGTACACTTAAAACATATAAAAACAAACTATTTCTAGTTCGATTAAATTCACTATGGTGGAGTAGAGGAGAATTGAACTCCTGTCCAATATGCTCTATTATACAATATCTACAAGTTTAGGTAGATTTTATATTTCCTAATTATATGGCTCTACACTAACCTAATAATTAGTAAGTTTAGTAATATTCAATATATTATCCTAAACAAATAATATATTATATCTTATATTTATAAACCCCTATCTTAACCTATAAGAGAAATTAAGTAGAAGTGCTCCCTTAACCTACTATTAGGCAAAAGCAGGAGCGAAACTGTAATTAGTTTCGTCATTTAATTTTAATTTTGCACTTAAGGTATGCCGACCACTTGCAATCATATCTAGTAACATATGTCGAAACCATGTGCTACCCCGTATTTATATTATATAAAAAAAAAAGCAAAAAGTCCACCGTTTAGCAAACGTTTGCTTGTGATTCAGCATTTAATGAAAAATCTGCAAATTCTTTATTTAAAAATAGTGGGTATGCTGCTGCTCCGATCATTGCAGCATTATCTGTACAATATAGAAAATCTGGAATATATAAATTGGCATTATTAATTTCTGCAATTTCTTTTAATTTTTGTCTTAAATATTTATTAGCTGATACTCCACCAGCAACTATTAAATTTTTTATTTTTGTATTTTTTAATGCTAAATTTACTTTTCTTGTTAATTCCTCAATTGCTACTTTTTGAAAACTTGCAGCTAAATTCTTTCTATTAATATCTTTGCCTCTTTGTTTTTCGTTATGAACTAAATTAATAATGTAACTTTTTAAACCACTATAACTAAAATCATATGTTTCATCCATCACTGGTATTGGTAAATTATATGTTGGATTACCTTCTAGTGCTAATTTTTCAATTCCAGGGCCACCAGGATATGGTATATCTAATATTCTAGCTACCTTATCATATGCTTCACCTATTGCATCATCTTTTGTAGCACCCAACAACTCAAAGTTATAATCGTCTTTCATTATAACTAACTCCGTATGTCCCCCGCTTACAACTAAGGCAAGCAATGGAAATTTTAAATCATTATTAATAGCATTAGCATATATATGTCCAATTAAATGATTTACTTTTATTAACGGTTTTTTATAAATAAATGCTAATACTTTGGCAAATTCAATACCTACTAGTAGTGATCCTAATAATCCTGGCTTATATGTTACAGCTATTGCATCCATATCGCTAATTTTTAAATTAGTTTTTTTTAAAGTTTCTTCTAAAACAATAGTTATATTTTCAGTGTGCATTCTTGATGCAATTTCTGGGACTACTCCTCCATATTTAGCATGTGTTTGCATTTGAGTAGATATTGTTAATGCTTCTACGTCTTTACCATTTTTTACAATAGCTATACTTGTTTCATCACACGAGGTTTCAATTGCTAATATATATATATCTTTCATATTATTACCCCCATTTCATAACATAGGCATCCCCGTTTTCATAATATTTTTTTCTAATATTTATTATTTGAAATCCCATCTTTTTATATAAATTAATAGCTGGTGTGTTATTTGTTGATACCTCTAACATAATTGATTGTTTAAGGTAACGATTGTTATTTATTAGTTCTTTTAATAAATTAGAGCCAATATTTTTTTTTCGATATTTCTCTTCAACAAATATACTTAATATGTCAATATTATCAATTGTTTTTACTGCATATAAGTAAGCATTAATTTTTTTTTCTTCTTCATTTACTAAAACGATCGAATTTATATTATTGATTTCTGTTTCCATATGGTATGTTTTTTCAAAATTTTTATGAAGCTTAGAACCAAGATTATTAATATATATTAAATCATTTATTTTCGCTTGTCTTATCAATTTCAACACCTATTTTTTTAATATATATTGGATTTACAATATGAGGATTAGTAGGTTTACGTTTATTTAAAAATTTGTAAATTTCTTCAGCATTTATATAATAATTTGTATTGTAATCTCTATAATTATTATAAAACTCTTCATTATTTACATATTTATATTCTTTAATCTTGTTAAAATCGCTGTCAAATTCTCCTAAATAGTAACCATTGTTATCACTAAATGCAACTTTATATGATTTATTAGAAATTGCCATTACCTCTAATGTTGTAATAGTTTTTATTGGTATTTTTAATAAATAAGCTAGTGATTTGGCGATTGTAACACCTAATCGAACGCCAGTGAATGACCCTGGACCATTTACTATAATAATTTCGTCTATTTTTACTCCATCAATTACTTTAATAATTGTTGGCATTATAAACTCGCTATTATTTTTTTTGTTAATAACTTCTTTTTTATCAACAACTTTTCCATTTTTTAATAAAATAATTATTATATCTAAATAATGTGTATCTATAAATAACGTATTCATTATAATACTGCACTACATAATTCTTCGTATTTTTCTCCATAGGGAATAAATACTAAAACACGTGTATCCTCATCTATAACTTTAAATTTAATAACAAGCCTTTCTGATGGAAGAATATCTTTTATTATATCTGCCCATTCTATAATAGTTACACCATTTTTATTAAAATAATCATTAATACCAATGTCATCCTCTGTTTCTTCCAAACGATAAACATCCATGTGATATAATGGCATTTCACCACTCAAATATTCTTTTATTATATTGTAAGTTGGACTGGTAATTGTATCTTTAATTCCTAGTGCAGATGCAAATCCTTTTGTAAAAACAGTTTTTCCGCTTCCCAGTTCTCCTTCTAAGCAAATAATCATATTTGGAAATTTTTCACTTTCAATGTTTTGTGCTATTGTTAATGTGTCTTCTACTGACCTTGATGTATATTTAAATTCCATATATTTATCACCTGTTATCATTATAAATTAAAAAAAAAACTTATACAAGATATAAGAATATTATTTTACGATTTGTTTATTTAGACATTTTAATGCAAAAAAAAATTGGCAACTACCTATTTTCGCATTACACTATCTTCGGCGTATTAGGTCTTAACTTCTCTGTTCGGGATGGGAAGAGGTGTACCACCTAAGCTATCGTTACCAATAAAGGATTTTGTCCTTTAAAAAACCTGATAATGCAACACATCAATTAGTAATATATTAATAAGTTAAATCCTCGATCTATTAGTACTAGTCAGCTCAACGTATCACTACGCTTCCACCTCTAGCCTATCAACCTTGTCGTCTACAAGGAATCTTACTTCACGAAGAATGGGAAAATTCATCTTGGAGGAGGCTTCCCGCTTAGATGCTTTCAGCGGTTATCCCGTCCATACATAGCTACTCTGCGCTGCAACTGGCGTTACAACAGATACACCAGAGGTATGTCCATTCCGGTCCTCTCGTACTAGGAACAGCTCTCCTCAATTTTCCTACGCCCACGACGGATAGGGACCGAACTGTCTCACGACGTTCTGAACCCAGCTCGCGTGCCACTTTAATGGGCGAACAGCCCAACCCTTGGAAGCGAATCCACCTCCAGGATGTGACGAGCCGACATCGAGGTGCCAATCAGCGCCGTCTATGTGAACTATTGGGCGCTATCAGCCTGTTATCCCCAGGGTAACTTTTATCCGTTAAGCGACGGCAATTCCATATTCTACCGCCAGATCACTATGTCCTGCTTTCGCACCTGCTCGACTTGTAGGTCTCGCAGTCAAGCTCCCTTATACCATTACACTCTTTGATTGATTTCCATACAATCTGAGGGAACCTTTGAGCGCCTCCGTTACTTTTTAGGAGGCGACCGCCCCAGTCAAACTGCCCACCAGACACTGTCCTCCTCCCGGATAACGGGAGTAAGTTAGAAATCAAATAATTTAAGGGTGGTATTCCAAGGGCGACTCCGTATGAACTGGCGTCCATACATCAAAGTCTACCACCTATCCTCTACATAAATCACCTAATTTCAATATCAAGCTACAGTAAAGCTCCATGGGGTCTTTCCGTCCTGTCGCGGGTAACCTGCATTTTCACAGGTATTAAGATTTCACCGAGTCTATGGTTGAGACAGCGCCCAGATCGTTACGCCTTTCGTGCGGGTCAGAACTTACCTGACAAGGAATTTCGCTACCTTTGGACGATTATAGTTATCGCCGCCGTTCACTGGGGCTTCAAATCATTGCTTCGATGTTATCGACTTGCGTCCATCTGACAAATCATCTTAACCTTCCAGCACTGGGCAGGCGTCAGCCCCTATACATCAGCTTACGCTTTAGCAGAGACCTGTGTTTTTGGTAAACAGTCGCCTGGGCCTATTCACTGCGGGTCTCCGAAGAGACCTCCCCTTATCCCTAAGTTACGGGGTAATTTTGCCGAGTTCCTTAACCATAGTTCTCTCGCTCACCTTAGGATTCTCTCCTTGACCACCTGTGTCGGTTCTAGGTACAGGTATTTATAGCATATCTTTAGAAGTTTTTCTTGGAAGTATAGTTTCAAAAAACTTAGTAGCCCGTGGGCCACGTCGCCATCATGTTTCAGCTTATTCGATATCACGGATTTTCCTATGTATCAGCCTATGCACTTAGACCAGAATCCAATAACTGGCTTTTTCTAACTTTCTCCGTCACTCCATCAGTCCTATAAATAGTACAGGAATATAAACCTGTTGTCCATCGACTACGCTTTTCAGCCTCGCCTTAGGTCCTGACTAACCCAGGGAAGACGAACTTGACCCTGGAAACCTTGGTCAATCAGTGGGAGGGATTCTCACCCTCCTTACGTTACTCACACCGGCATTCTCACTTCTAAGCGCTCCAATAGTCTTTTCAATCTATCTTCAACGCCCTTAGAACGCTCCCCTACCACTTATATATAAATACAAGTCCATAACTTCGGTAATATGTTTCAGCCCCGGTACATTTTCGGCGCAGAGTCACTCGACTAGTGAGCTATTACGCACTCTTTAAAGGATGGCTGCTTCTAAGCCAACCTCCTAGCTGTTCGTGCGGCTCCACATCCTTTCCCACTTAACATATATTTAGGGACCTTAGTTGATGATCTGGATTGTTTTCCTCTCGCGTATGGACGTTATCACCTCATACACTGACTCCTGAATCTACATTCTTGGCATTCGGAGGTTGATTACAGTCAGTACCGCTAGACGCGGCCATTCCATATTCAGTGCTCTACCTCCAAGATGAAATAATTCAAGGCTAGGCCTAAACCTATTTCGGGGAGAACCAGCTATATCCGAGTTCGATTGGAATTTCACCGCTAGCCACAAGTCATCCAAGCACGTTACATAGTACCCTGGTTCGGCCCTCCATTAGGTATTACCCCAACTTCAGCCTGCTCATGGCTAGATCACTCGGTTTCGGGTCTGCAGCATTGTACTTAACGCCCTATTAAAACTCGCTTTCGCTTCGGCTCCGTGTTTTCCACTTAACCTTGCACAATACCACAACTCGCCGGCTCATTCTGCAAAAGGCACGCTCTCACCCGTTAATGGGCTCGAACTTTTTGTAAGCATATGGTTTCAGAATCTCTATTTCACTCCCCTCCCGGGGTTCTTTTCACCTTTCCCTCACGGTACTTGTTCACTATCGGTCATTAGAGAGTATTTAGCCTTACGGGATGGTCCCCGTAGATTCCGACAAGATTTCACGTGTCCCGCCGTACTCAGGATACACCATGGAGATTTTATGATTTCGTATACAAGGCTTTCACTTTCTACGGCTATTTTTTCCAAAATATTTTACTATCATAAAATTTTGTAACTCTTTATATAGGTGTCCTACAACCCCAATCCTAAGATTGGTTTGGGCTGTTGCCGTTTCGCTCGCCACTACTAAGGCAATCGATAATTTCTTTCTTTTCCTCCCGCTACTAAGATGTTTCAGTTCACGGGGTTAACCTCACTAAAGCTATGTATTCACTTTAGGATACCCAATTGGGTGAGTTTCCTCATTCGGAGATCTCCGGATCGAAGTTTACTTACAACTCCCCGAAGCATATCGCTGTTTGTCGCGTCCTTCATCGTCTTCTAATGCCAAGGCATCCACCATACGCCCTTATTAATTTAACTTTCGTTAAACAATCACTTACGTATTATTCACCAATATTCCTAATTTGATGAGTTGAGATCTTAATGTCATTTTCTGGACAGAAAATGACTACTCAATTTGCATTATCTAGTTTTTCAAAGAACAAAATCATAAGAACTAATGTCTTATTCGAGAGAATGATCTCTCAAAACTAAGTAAAAAGTCTAGCAGCTTTTTCTTGAAACCTTTTCACAATTTTGTGCTATCCCCGAAGGTTTCATACGGTTGTTTTTCTATAAATAATCTCCATAGAAAGGAGGTGATCCATCCCCACGTTCTCGTAGGGATACCTTGTTACGACTTCACCCCAGTCACCTGTCCTACCCTGGGCGGCCCCCTCCCTTACGGGTTAGGCTACCGACTTCAAGTATTACAGACTCCCATGGCGTGACGGGCGGTGTGTACAACACCCGGGAACGTATTCACCCCGACATTCTGATTCGGGATTACTAGCGATTCCAACTTCATGGAGTCGAATTGCAGACTCCAATCCGGACTGGGACCGGCTTTAAGAGATTAGCTTCACGTCGCCGTGTTGCAACTCGTTGTACCGGCCATTGTAGCACGCCTGTAGCCCTAGATGTAAGGGGCATGATGATTTGACCTCATCCCCACCTTCCTCCAGCTTACACTGGCAGTATCGTTAGAGTTCTCAACTAAATGTTAGCAACTAACGATGAGGGTTGCGCTCGTTGTTGGACTTAACCAAACATCTCACGACACGAGCTGACGACAACCATGCACCACCTGTCACCCGGATAACCTCCACTATATTTCTATAGCTTTGCCGGGGATGTCAAACCTAGGTAAGGTTCTTCGCGTATTTTCGAATTAAACAGCATGCTCCACCGCTTGTGCGGGTGCCCGTCAATTCCTTTGAGTTTCAGCCTTGCGACCGTACTACTCAGGCGGAGTACTTAATGTGTTAACTTCAGCACCGGTAACCCGACACTTAGTACTCATCGTTTACGGCGTGGACTACTAGGGTATCTAATCCTATTTGCTCCCCACGCTTTCGTGCATGAACGTCAGTAATGGCCCAGCAAATCGCCTTCGCCACTGGTGTTCCTCCTAATATCTACGCATTCCACCGCTACACTAGGAATTCCATTTGCCTCTACCATACTCAAGCCTACCAGTTTCTAAAACGGAATGGGGTTAAGCCCCAAGATTTGATTTTAGACTTAGTAAACCGTCTGCGCACCCTTTACGCCCAATAAATCCGGATAACGCTCGCCACCTACGTATTACCGCGGCTGCTGGCACGTAGTTAGCCGTGGCTTTCTTGAATGGTACCGTCACGTAAACAGCATTTCCTCTATTTACCGTTCTTCCCAAACAACAGAACTTTACAACCCATAGGGCCGTCATCGTTCACGCGGCATTGCTCGTTCAGGGTTTCCCCCATTGACGAATATTCCTAACTGCTGTCTCCCGTAGGAGTCTGGGCCGTGTCTCAGTCCCAGTGTGGCCGATCAACCTCTCAGTTCGGCTACGCATCGTTGCCTTGGTAGGCCATTGCCCCACCAACTAGCTAATACGCCGCAGGCCCATCTTTAAGTGATGCTTTAAAGGCATCTTTACTCCGCAGAGCACATCCGGTATTATCAGTCGTTTCCAACTGTTATCCCAGTCTTAAAGGCAGGTAACCCACGTGTTACTCACCCGTTTGCCACTAAGGGGAAATTCCAAATCAAAATATATCCACATTTGATGCAAGCATCGCATGTTTCAATAAATATCATTGGGCCCCTTCGTTCGACTTGCATGTCTTAGGCATGCCGCCAGCGTTCATCCTGAGCCAGGATCAAACTCTCAATAAAATTTTTATTTTTTAAAGTTTAATCTAGCTACTCAAAATTGACTATTTTACTCAGTTTTCAAAGATCATTCGCACCTTTTTTCCTGTGTGCACTAGTAATATATCAAACTAAAACCATATTGTCAACAAAAAATTTCATTTTTTTTAATTTTTTTTTATTTTTTGCTTTTTTTTACATATTTTCAACGTTTTTTATGGTTTTTTTATATTATATTTGGTTTTTTTATATTATTCCATATTTTTTTAATTCATTATATTTATCATGATATTTTTCTATATTCTGTTTATCAAACGGACCTTTATCATCAATTTTCATTTCAATTAATTTTTTTAATTCTTTTTTCACTATTATATCTATTTCATTTGGATAGCTCATTATTTTTTTGTGATACTCGTATTCTTTGTTATCTAGTACCTTATAACCTCCATCAGGAAATACCCTTAAATCCAAATCATAGTCTATATATTTTATTACATCACTATCTATTATATACGGTGTTGCTATATTGCAATAATAAAATAAACCATATTTTTTTAATTGAGCAATGATATTAAACCAATTATTTTTATAAAAATATATTATTGCTAATTCTTTAGTTTTATAACTTCGCCCATTTGTTTCCGTTACGGTTACCATATCATTTCCGCAAACTATATAATCGTCAAAAATATCTAATATAATTGCTTCTTCACTTGCTTGATATATTTTTCCATTATGCTTATAGCAATGGATTTTAAATTTATCTCCTATTTTCATAATTGCCTCGTTAATCAAATTATATATCATTTTTTTTAAAATATCAAAGCATTGTAATTTTTTACCTTTTTTATTTTAAAAAAACACCTTTATAAGGTGTTAATTATTTCAATTGCTTTTGATAATTGAGTATCTTCTTCTTGTATAATATTGCCATTTTCATCTCGTGTTACTGTTTGAACTACTTCATAGTCTGGTTTTAAACCTATACCATCAATACATTCTCCGTTTGGCCTTAACCATTTTGCTGATGTGTATTTAGCCATACTGCCACCATTTAATGTATATGTTTGTTGAACTTTACCCTTTCCGTAGCTTTTGGTTCCAACTAATGTTGCTCCATAACTATCTTTTAAAGCAGCCGCTAGTATTTCTGATGCTGAAGCCGACTTTTCATTTAATATAATAACAATTGGATAATCTTTATATTCATCTGTTTCATCATAATAATCTGCAGAGGCGTTTTTATTTTCTAACGAATATATCAATTTCCCTTTTTCTAAAAACATATTAGCTATATCTTCTGCACTTTCTAAGTAACCACCAGTGTTATCACGTAAATCAATTATTAATTTTTGCATTCCAGAGTTTTCTAAACTCGTTAATGCCTTTTTTGTTTGTTCTCCTACCGTTTTTGAAAAAATGTCTATATCTAAGTATCCTATGTTATTTTCGTAAGTTTTATAGTTAACATCTACAGTGTATATGTCAGCTATTTTTACTGAAAAGTCTATACTCTGATCGTTTCTTAAAATTGTTATTTTAGCAAGATCGTCTACACTGTCATTAATATAATTGGGAATTTGTGCTGTGTTATTTTCATCTATTATATTATCATTTACTTTAGTTATTATATCTCCAGCCATTAAACCGGATTCTTCCGCTGGTGTATCAGACATTACTTCTATTATTTCATTGCCTAAAACCTGTATTCCAATGCCCTTATATTTTCCTGCTAATTTTTTTTCCAGATTTGCTGTTTCCTCATCATTCAAGTATGTTGTGTATGTATCATCAAGATAATTTAGCATTGCATCAATTGCGTTATCTAGCATTTCTTCTTTGTTTACATCTTCATAATAATTATTTGTAATGGATGAATATACTTCCAAAAACTCTTTTAAATTACCATCATTTGCAAGTTCATTATATGAAAGCCCCGTCTTTTTATTATATCCATTTGTAACTATGACTCCAGCTGTAATTCCTGAAATTATTGAAGTTATACACATTATTATAATGACATTTATTAAATTAAATCCTTTATTATTTTTCACTTTATCACCATATTTATTTTATCATGTTCCTATTAAAAAAAAAAGTCAAACCATAAATGTTTAACTTAATTCCTTCTTAAATGTGTCAAAATCTTCAATGTATTTAACTATTTTCCCTTTTTTTATTTTTAATAAAGTAAGATCTTTAAATGCTAATTCGCTAACTTTTTCTGCTTTAGGATTAGATTCGCCATCTTCACCAACATAATATTTTTTATTTAAATAATTTCCTAAATCACAAAAATATACTTTTAACGAATCACTATCAGAAATATAATTTGTTATAATTGTAGAGTATAGCACAGCTTGAGTGTTTTCTTCGTCATATACTGCAACATAGTATTCATCATAATTTCTATTAAAAATCATGCCAACATTAACAATGTCATAATCTATTTTTCCTTCTTGTATACTATCCTCTGTTGTTTGTTTTTCCTCCTTAATAAATACTTTTGAAAGACCATACACAATTAAAACAATAATTATTATACTTATTAATATTATTATAAAATTTCTTATTTCTTTTGCTTCTTCACTAATATATTTTGATTCTTTTATTTTTTGTTTTTTCTTTTTGTTAAATTTATCGTTTAACTTATTTTTATTGCTTTTCATTATTCCCTCCATATAAGTAATTATAACCAAATAAAATTTATATTTCAAGCAACTTTACTTGCTAACACTAAAAAAATAGACTTTTGTCTATTTTGTAGATATTACTGTGGTTGAATTACCTAGCGACTTAGCCACTTCTACCATTTCATTTGTTGTTAAATCGCTACTTACTAAATAGTAACTTATGTTATCAACATGCCAGCTTATAGAATTAGAACTTATTGCTCCTACTGTTTCATTTAGCATCAACGGATCGCCAAATACTGGAACTACCTCAAAATCATTACTTGCTACTGCTTTTTCTTCAACTATAACAAAATTTTTATCCCCACCAAAAGTTAATATTACTCTTTGCCCAGCTTCTGTTTCTATAGTTTCTTGGCTACTTAAATGTGTTTCGGATGGTATATACAAAGGATATATAATACTATCTAGCGATGATGTTGTTTCTTCGCATTTTTCCTCTTCGCAGTTACTGTTTTCCTCTTTGCAGGTTTCATCTAAACAACTTTCATTACTTAAATTTTCATCCATTTTTGTTTCATCAATTAAATCATCTAACATAAAATCGTCTTTACTAAGTTTTGCTTTTAAATCTATTGTTTTAAAATTAACCTTTATTTTAACTATATCATTAGTATTGTATACTTCAACTTTTTTTAAATTCATACTTTTATCAAAATAAATTTTTTGATAACTTAATTCTTCATTATTTGGATAATTTACCTTACTTTTAATTATGTATTCATTATCTTTACTTTCTAATGTTACGCTTGTGTCATTTTTTATATCATTTACTAAATTTTGTAAAATATATGCTTGTGATGAGTTTTCTGGCCATACACTATCAAATTTGAAACTCTTGTTTAAACTTGGTGTTACAACATATAATCCATCTGTATTTTTTAATATTATTTGTTCGTGATTATTTGTTTGATTTACTAGTATTACTTTGTAATAATCGTCTTTTAAGTAATAGGTATCTAAGCTATATGTAAATATTTCTTCTCCACTACTTATTTCCATTGTTCCATTAATTTTGTATGATTTGCTATTTTCAACACTTTTACTAAAATCTTTTATTGCATCTTCCAATTTATATTCTCCACAACCTGTTATAGTAAACAATATAGCTCCAAATAATATAAATATTTTTTTCATTACCTTTCCCCTTTTCTAATTAAATATATTTTTTTATTTTTAAAATATACATGCATAATTTAGAAAAAATCGTCAATCATAATAACGAAGGATGTGTGATAATGGTAATTTTACAAAAAATTGCATTGGTTATAACCATAATAGGCGCCATAAATTGGGGATTAATTGGATTATTTGATTTTAACTTAGTAGCCACTTTATTTGAAAGCGTAGGAATATTAGAAAAAATAATTTATATTCTTGTTGGTATTTGTGGGCTTATCAACATTGGTATATTTATGATGCATTTAGATGAAAGAGATTAATTCTCTTTTTTTTATTAAAAAAAAGGCTTTTAAAGCCTTTACTTATTCATCCGTAATTCTTACTTTTAATTTTGAAGATACTACGTATGTGACTAACGGATTGTTATTATTTATTTTTACTTCAAGTTCGTAATCTCCTGTTCCTAATCCCGCTAAATCAATATATGCACTAATATCCTTAGCTTCAATTTTTTCAATTACAGAGGCTACTCCTTTTACTTGAACATTAATCTCTTGTCCACTCAATATATTTACCGACAATCCCTCAGATAAATTTTTGTCATCAATATTTTTACTTATTTCTATTGTTTTTTGTTGTTCTTCACCAAATGTTAAAGTTATTTCAACTTGACTTGCACTCATTTCACGAACACCATTTGGTTTTTTAATATTAACATTGTATGTTTTTGTTCCTTCGTTACCTAAACCGTCGACATTAATTGTAACTGGAACACTTGTTATTTTTTCTATTTCTTTTTGATCCCCATATATCGTTATAGAGTATGATGAGTTATTATTTATCAATATAGATGCTATTGATTTACCAGTAATTAGCTTTCCAGTTGTTTCAATGGATAACGGAACCGTTACTGAATAACTATCTAATACTACAGTTGCTCCAATAGTTTCTGGAACTATTTCTATATTATTCAATAAATTTCCCTTTGAATCATATGCTACTAATTTAACATTGTCTATGTCGTAAGTTCCAGCTTCTTTAAACTCTTGTTCTTTTAAATCTATTAATGCCTTTACTGAGGCAATTTGTTCTAATGCGTCGCTTCCGCCTTTAACTACTACTTCTGTTTTATCTAGTGTTACTGATTTAACACTTAATTTACTATCTAATGCATCTATATTAAGTAAATCGTAATCAATCGACTTAACTTGACTTTCTTTATTTTTTATTGTTACTTGAACATATTCTGGTGATAATTGATAACTTAAACTATCAATTGATTTTGAGTATGTAAAATATACTTTATATGGATTATCACCGGGTTTATAATCTGATAAATCAAGGATTACTTCGTATTCTCCTAATTGTTTTGCTAAATATATATCACTTTTTCTTCCTGTTAAAGTTATGTCAACCGTTTCAGGTGCACCCTCTACTACATAAGCTTCTTCATTGTATTTTACAACTACGGGAACGTTTGTTATTACTTCTGCTTCTGTTTCTACAAGCGTTATAACTTTTGTATCAATTAATAAAAACAATATTACAGCAATTACTAAAGAAAGATAAATTAAAAAATTTGGTTTATTTAATATTTTATCTAACTTTCCTTGATTTTTTTTATACTTTTTTGATAAATAATATATTGCTCTACTTATAGGAACAACAATATATTTATCTATAAATTTATATATTTTTTTAAAAAACTTTTTTATCATTCGCCTTCACCATCGCTTTCATCAGCTTCGAAGAACACTTCCATCTTAGGTTTTAATTCATCTATTAACATCATTCTAAATTCATCATAATCTAAATTATAGTGTAATTTACTATCAACTGCTATACTTAATCTTCCAGTTTCTTCTGATACTACTAATGCTATTGCGTCGCTTTCTTCAGCTATACCTAATGCTGCTCTATGACGTGTTCCTAAACGTTTCGATACATTTGGATTCATACTAGTTTTAAATACTGCTCCAGCACATGTTATTCTGTCGCCTTGAATTATTACTCCTCCATCGTGTAATGGTGAATTTGGGAAAAATATCGTTTCTAGCAAAGAATCACTAATGTCAGCATAAACCTTTGTAGCATTTTTTATGTATTCTTCTAGTGAAATTTCTCTTTCAATTACAATTAATGCCCCAATTCTATTTTTTCTTAAATATTCCACTGATCGCATTATTTCATAAACTACTTTTTCCCGTTCATCTACTGTTAAAATTTTATGTCTTCCCAAAAGTTGAGTTCGGCCTAATGACTCTAATACACTTCTAATTTCAGGTTGAAATATAACTATAATTGCTAGTGGTCCCCATTGAATCGCATATTCCAGTATTACTCCTACTGTATATAAATCTAGTAAGTCACTTAACACTTTGACTATTAGTATTAGTATTACACCCTTTACTATTAAAACCATTTTTATGTTATTTTTAACATTTTTTAATATATAATAAAAAGCTATCCATACAAAACATATATCTAAAATTTTAGTGAATATGTCCCATATTCCTGATAAATTCATTTAAACACCATCCTTGTTTTATTGCTTTTTTATTATATCAAAATTTTATAAAAATAAAAAGTCCTATTTAAGAACTCTTTATATATTAGTTATTGTTTTTTTCGCCTAAATAATCTGTTGATGAATTCATTTTCCTATTATTATTTTTTACAAAATACCCAATTAAAGCAAATACTAAAAATAAACTAATTATTATCAATATTATGTAAATGTCAGATAAAAAATCCAATATTTCAATCATTTTTTCTCCTTTATGAAATTGTTAATTTTTGTCCCTTCGGTTGTATTTGAATAAATGTGTTACCATCGTTTACTTTTAACTCATCCCCATTTTCATAATAATATTTAGTTTGACTGGATCTAGATTTCTTTTCCCATTTTATAGGTATGCTATACCCATTACTAATATAGTATCCGCTTCCTGAGCCAATATTTTCTAATTCTTGTCTTCCTTTGTTTTCTCCATCATTTAAGGTATAATTGTTTACTTGATATGTTATTATGTTTTTAAAAGTGTATTGTTCATTTGTTTCATAATCTTTATGTTCTTTTCCATTAACGTATCTTTTATAAACTTTATTTTCTTTATCATATTCATAGCTTGATGTTGTCCCACCTGAATATTTTATGCTTACATTATTTGCTTCCTGAGCATTATCAATGTTTGCCATATCTATTTCTTCAACACTATAATTTAATAATAAATCTTGATTTCTATCAGTTCTAATGCTTTTAATTCCATTTTCTAACTTTTCAATGCTAGTAAATAAAGTATGTTCATAAGATATATTAAGAGTTTTATCTCTCCAGCCAGTGGTTTTTTCATTGACTTCAATTCTATCTATTCCTAAGTTAGAAAAATCATTTTTCGCTTGAGGACTTTGACCATGGTGAACATAAATTGCATCATTTTCTAGGGCATAATCTAGAAAATAATGTCTAGCGCTCCTTATAGATCCAATTCTAGCTGTTTCTTGATCCATAAATAATGCTAAATACCTCGTAATGCCTCCCTCAACAATTATTTCATATATTATAAATGCATCCTGTAATCCACTTTGAACTTTTCTAGCATCGCTTGCATTGTTAATCATTATAGCAAATGGTCTACTTGTCGATAAACTATTTACTATTTGTAGTTCTTTTGGTGTATTTAATTCAGGCTCATCAATTTTATTACTTTCTTTTTTAGTAGTATCTTTTGTAATAAATTGATAGTTTACTGCTATACATCCAGCAATTATTAATACAATTACTATACTGATAATTATTAGTATTTTTTTCTTGTTTTTTTTAAAATTCAATTTTTTTAATACTGCCATTAAAACCTCCGCTTATTTACTTCTCTTTCTAAATCTCTTTTTTTAATATCTTCTCTTTTATCATACATCTTTTTACCTTTAGCTAATGCTATTAATACTTTGGCAACATTATTTTTTATATATATTTTTAAAGGTATCAGTGTGTATCCCTCTTTAACCACTTTTTCTTTTATTTTTAATATTTCCCTTTTGTGTAATAATAGTTTTCTTTCTCTGTTTGTTTCGTGGTTAAAAATACTTCCACTGTCATATTTTTCAATAAACATATTTATTATATAAGCTTCATTGTTTTTTATTCGTATGTAACTGTCGGATATGTTAACCGATCCTTTTCTAATAGATTTAATTTCTGTTCCTACTAGTGATATTCCCGCTTCATATTCATTGCTTATAGTATAGTTATAATAGGCTTTTTTATTCTTGATTTCCATCTTCTTCACCTACTAATTCAAAATCTATTGTGCTATTTTCTTTACTTGCTGAAGTTACTATGACATAAACTTCATCTCCTATTCGATATTTCTTACTATTGTCTTCTTTAACTAATGATAACAATTCAGGAACATAGTTATAGTATCCATCTAGTGTGCTAATGTGAACTAAACCTTGAACTAAATTTTCTAGTTCAATAAACATTCCAAAATTTGTTACGCTACTTATTATTCCTTTATATTTTTCTCCAATATGATCTTCCATATATTCTGCCATTTTCATGTCTAAAACATCGCGTTCAGCTTCAATAGATGCCACTTCTGTTTCACTTGAATTTGTTGCTACATCAATTAAATATTTTTGATTAAAATTTATTGTTTCCATGTCGATTCTTTTTTCAAATAAATATGTTCTTAATAATCTATGAACCGTTAAATCAGGAAAACGTCTTATAGGGCTTGTAAAATGAGTATAATTTGTTAAAGCTAAGCCAAAATGTCCAATATTAGTTGTGCTATAAATAGCTTTTTTCATGCTTCTTAGTAACATATCAGATAATATAGTAAATTCTTTTTTATCTCTTAAGTCATTCAATATTTGTTGCATTGTTAACGGAGTTATTTTATTAGTGTTAATATTTATGTTATATCCTAATTGTTTAATTAAATTTTTAAAGTCTTCTATTTTTTCTGTATTAGGAATATCATGAACACGATAAATAAAAGGTAAATCCATATTGTTTATATGTGTTGCCACTGTTTCATTTGCGGCAATCATAAAATCTTCTATTAATTTTTCTCCATCACCAGATGTTCTCTTTACAATATCTATTGCCTTGCCATTTTTATCTTGGATTACTTTGGCTTCATCTAAGCCAAAATCAATATATCCTCTACTTTCCTTTTCTTTTCTTAATATACTTGCTAATTCTTTCATTTCTTTTAAAGTTTCAGCGTATTCTGCGTATCCTTCAGGAATTACATTTTCCATTAATATTTTGTTTACATTTTTATAAGTCATTTGTTTTCTAGATTTAATATATGAAGGAAAAATATCATATTCTAATACTTTTCCTTTTGAATTTATTTTCATTTCACAACTTATTGTAAGTCTTATAACATTAGGATTTAATGAACAGATTCCATTGGATAGTTGATGCGGAATCATTGGAATTACTGTATCCGCTAAATAACTTGATGTTCCTCTAGCAAATGCACTTTCATATAAACTACTGCCTATTTTTACATAATGTGATACATCTGCAATATGAACTCCTAGTGTGTAAATATCATTATCTTTTTCAATACTTATTGCATCGTCAATATCTTTTGTATCATCACCATCTATTGTAAATATCATTTTACTTGTTAAATCTACTCTATTTTTCAATTCGTCTTCTGTTACTTCTGATGGTATATATTTTAATTCATTTTTTACATTTTCATTAAACTCTATTTCTATACCATGTCTTAATGCTATTGAAATTATATCTACCCCAGGATCATTTTTATGTCCAATTATTTTTGTAACTTTTCCTAAAAAATTTTTTTTACTTATTTCTTTTATAATTTCAACTAATACTTTATGCCCTTCAACACATTGCTTTTTGCTTTCTTTTGTAATATTTACAATTATATCTAACTTTTCGTCATCTGGTTTAAATATTAGTTTATTTTTTCTCTTAACCATTTCTCCTACTAAATTAGTTAAATCTCTTTTTAAAACTTTTAATACTTTATATTCTAAAATACCTTTATTATTTACTAAATCGACTTCAACAAAATCATTATTTATAGCACCATTCAAATATGCTTCTTTTATAAATATATCTGGAATTCCATTACCTATTTCTACAAATCCGTTACCACTTTTATTTATGTGTAACTTTCCACATTTTAGAGTTTTAGTATTTTTCATTAATAAAAATTCATGCTGGCGAGATTCATGAACAATTCCATCTTTTGTTAATTCTTCTAAATCTTTTTCTAATTCTTCTAATTTTTCAAAGCTTTTTATACCTAGTCTTTCTTTGATTTCTTTTATACTTTGAGCTTTTGTGTCATTTTTTAATGTCTCTATTATTTGTTCTTTCATATTATCCTTCTTTATAACTGCATACTACTTCACCGTTATTCCAGGTTATAGTAATGTATGCATATTTATCATCTTCTATTTTTTTGTTAGTTAAAGGGTTTGTTAAATTTTTAGATAAATATTCTCTATTTATAAGTGTTTCATAGCTTACTTTGCACAAGCTTGGATATGCCTCACAAATTGCCTCAGTAATATTTTCATCTTTAGCATATTTACAAGTGCTATTTTCAACCTTATTTATAAAGTTTGAATATTCTCTACTTTTTTTCCCACCCAAAATTAATACTATGCTGAGTATCACTAAAATTATAATAATTAATACTAGAATTATATTTAAAACCCTTTTTCTATTCTTCATTTTTATCACTCTTTAAGTATATCATATTTATTTATTTTTAAAAACTAATATATTTAATAATTATAGGTGCATTTTTTTATTCCTTCGGAATCAAATTCTACCGTTACCTTATTTGTTTTTTCTTCTTCAATGCTTTTGTCAGTATTAGGATTGACTAAATCTTTGTTTAATAAACCATTTTCAATTAATACATTTATTCCAATTTCACTATCGGTTGTTATGTCATTTATTTCTGCGTATGTGCAGGCTGCGGCTTCTATTTCTTTTTTATATTCAGCTATCTTTTTATCTTTCTGCCTACTTAATAATCCATTTAAACTAACACCAACCGTTACTGATATAACCGCAATTAATGCTATCGTTATAATTAATTCTATTAATGTAAATCCTTCATTTTTCATATAATCACAATTTTATTGTAACATAACTTTCTTTTTTTTAACATAAATTATTCACATTTATTTATTATTATTTTATTGAAGGTGAGGTGATGCGATGAATATAAAGATTATTGGAAGTAATTGTAGTAATGGAATTAAATTAAAAAAATTATTGCTTAAGGTTGCAAATAATTATGACGGAGATGTCGATATAGAATTAAAAGACGACCAAGAATCAATTAAAAAATATAATATTAAAAACATTCCTGCGCTTGTTATTAATGGTAACAAATGTAGCGAAGGTAATGTTCCAAGTGATAGAGAAATCACAAAATTTATTAAGTCATACGCAAACAACTAGGTTTTACCCTAGTTGTTTTTATTTATTTAACTATTTTAAAAATAAAATTAGTGAAATTACAAAGAAAAGAATTCCTAAAATCATTGTGCATCTGCTAATTACTAATTCTAATCCTCTTTCTTTTGTTTGTTGAAATAAATTTTCATTACCACCAGTTATTATTTGACCAGCATCACTAGCTTTATTCCCTTGAAGTAATACTATTGCTATTAATAGTATTGAAATTACTAATAATATATTTTCTAACATTCTAAATTCCTCGTTTCTTTACATAATTTACCACGAATATGAAAAAAAAGCAATTACTTTTCTTCTGTATCAGAAAGTTTTGCTTTTTTATTTTTTGGCTTTTCTTCTTTTTCTTCTACTTCTTCATCAACTGGTTTAATTTTACCAGTTTTTACTATTGATTCGATTTGTTCCTTAGTAATTGTTTCGTATTCCATTAAAGCATCACTTAATTTAAATATTAAATCTTTATTATCTTTAATTATTTTTTTAGCCTTTTCATAGCATTCTTCAATTATTTTTCTAGTTTGTTGATCGATTTCTAAGGCAACTTGATCAGAGAAATTTTTAGATTTTGTGTAGTCCCTTCCTAAAAATACTCCTTCACTCTTTTCTTCATATTGAACAGGTCCTAATTCGCTCATTCCGTATTCTGTTACCATGCTTCTTGCTATTCTAGTTGCTCTTTTTATATCATCAGATGCTCCAGTTGAAATTTCTTGTAAAAACATTTCTTCACTTACACGTCCACCTAAAAGGCCTGTTATTTGTGCAAGCAACTCATCTTTAGTATGAACTGCAATTTTTTCTTCTTTTGGAAGCATCATTGTATATCCACCAGCCATACCACGTGGAATTATTGTTATTTTATGCACTTCTTGTGCATCTTCTAATTTTAATCCTATAACTGCATGTCCAGCTTCATGAATACTTACTAATTTCTTTTCTTTATCAGTAATCTTTCTTGTTGTTTTAGCTGGTCCTAATAAAACTCTATCTGTTGCTTCGTCAATTTCATCCATTGTTATTGAACTTTTATTTCTACGAACTGCTAATAAAGCTGCTTCATTTAATAAATTTTCTAAGTCAGCGCCACTAAATCCAGGAGTTCTTAGGCTCAAGTTGTTTAAATTAACATCTTTGTTAATGATTTTGTTTTTAGCGTGAACTTTTAGTATTGCTTCCCTTTCGTTAGCATCTGGTAAACTAACCGTAACTTGACGGTCAAACCTACCTGGTCTAAGTAATGCTGGATCCAATACATCAGGTCTATTTGTAGCAGCTATTATTATTATTCCTTCATTTTCACCAAAACCATCCATTTCTGTTAGTAATTGGTTAAGTGTTTGTTCGCGTTCATCATGACCTCCACCAAGACCAGTTCCTCTTTGACGCCCTACTGCATCTATTTCATCAATAAATATTAAACACGGTGCATTTCTTTTGGCTTCTTTAAACATGTCTCTTACACGACTTGCTCCAACACCAACAAATAGTTCAACAAAATCTGAACCACTAATAAAGAAAAATGGAACATTTGCTTCTCCAGCAATTGCTTTTGCAAGTAAAGTTTTTCCTGTTCCCGGAGGACCTACAAGTAATACACCTTTTGGAATTCTAGCTCCCATTTTTTCAAACTTTTTAGGATTTTTCAAAAAGTCTATTAATTCTTCTACTTCTTCTTTTTCTTCCTTTAGTCCAGCTACATCTTTAAAGCTTTTTTTGTCATTTTCATTACTTAATCTTGCCTTACTACGTCCAAAATCCATTGAGTTTTTGTTAGTGCTAGCCAATTTCATAAATAAGAAATACATTGCTACTACTAGTAAAACTAATGGTAAGACATTTACTAAAATGTATAAAAATACACTTCCACCTGGGTCTGAATTTGTATCATATTCTTCAACGTCATTTGCATCTATTAGTGCTAAAATGTTATCTACTTCTGATCCAATAGCCTTTGCAGAAAATATTTCTGTGCTACTATACCCTTCAAGCTTTCCTTCAATATAATATATACTTTCATCACTTTTTGGAGTTACTGTAATTTCTGTAACATTATCTTCTTTTAATTCACTTATTAATTCTCCTGTTGATAATTCATTTACTTTTGTCCCTTGCATGTTTAGTGCAAATATTACTACTAATACCACACCTATTAATACTAAATAGGGTAAAAAATTTTTAAAATTATCATTTTGTCTTGGTTTTGCATTCATTAATTTTTTTCACCTTGCCTCACATTTAATTATTATATCATATTTTTCGTTTTTGTCTTTACAAAATTTTGATTTTTTTAATCCTGGTATCCAAATTATATTATTATCACTATCTATTATCACTGGATAACTATCTCTTTTGGATCTAGGAATTTTATTTTCATTAAATATTTCATTTACTTTTTTACTACCATTTAGGTTTTTTACTAGTAATTTATCCTTATTTTCCTTCGCCCTAATATAAAGGGGTAAATTTATTTCATTTGTTGACAGTCTTATTGTCCAATTATCGTTTGATGATGATTCTTTTAAAAAATAAAAACTAAAATTATCAACGCATAAATCCTTATCAAGAATTTTTGTATCAATTTTTTTTGAGTCTTCTTTAATTATTTTAATTAATCCATACTCACTTACACATTTAAAACCATTTTTTAAATCTATACTTTTATTATTTTTGTTAATAATTTTTAATATTTCTTTTATTTGATTATCTGATATTTCAAAAATATATTTTGTTTGTATTTCCTTTATTATGAATTCTAATGCTTTTCTTTTTATAAAATTACTTTCATTTATTATTTTGTTAATAACTATCATGTTGTTTTCTATTAATTCTTTTTCTTTGATATACTCATCAACAAATTGTTGATAACTATTTAACTCTTCACTAAATTTTAAAAATTTTAAATGAACGCCTTTGCTTTCTTCCTTTAAAAATGGCAGTATTCTCTTTCTATATCTATTTCTAGTATATTTCATTGATTCATTACTTCTGTCAATTACATATTCTATATTATTATTTTTATTATAACTAATAATATTTTCTTTTGTTGTTGTTAAAAGGGGTCTCAAAATTGTATAATTTTTATTTTTATTTATTTTTTTTATTCCTACATACCCGCTTAAATTACTTCCTCTTACAATGCGCATTAATATCGTTTCAATTAAATCGTCTCCATGATGAGCTGTTAACAAATATTTTGCATTATATTTCTGGATTAGGCTTTCAAAAAATTTGTATCTTCTTTTCCTAGCGTCTTCTTCATTAAATTTAGTTGTTTTGTATTCATTTATTTCTAATAATTCAAATATTATTTTATTTTTTTTACAATATCTTTCAACCATTAAAGCTTCATTATCGCTTTCTTCTCTTAATTTATGGTTTACATGGGCACAAATAACATTTAAGTTTTTTTCTTTTTTTATCCTGACTAATAAATCTATTAAGCACATCGAATCTGGTCCGCCGCTACAAGCTACAACTATTGTAGAATTTTTTTTAATATTATCTTCTAAAAATTTCATTTCTGTTTTCATAATATCCCTAACTTTTTAAATTTTTCAAATTATATAATAACATATTTTCTATATATCCATCTAATATTTTAATGGGATCTGTTGATTCAAAATTGCTTCTATGGTCTTTCACTAATTTATAAGGTTCTAAAACATAGCTTCTAATTTGACTACCAAAATTTATACTAGTTCCGGATTCTTTTAATGAATTAATTTCTGTGTTTTGTTTTTCTCGTTCTATTAAAAATAATTTGTTTTTTAGTATCATCATAGCTTGTTCTTTATTTTTTAATTGGCTTCTTTCGTTTTGACATGTTACTACTGTTTTTGTAGGTAAATGCGTTATTCTAACCGCTGAATTTGAGGTATTTACTGATTGCCCACCAGCACCACTCGAATGATATACATCTATTTTTAAGTCTTCGTCTTTTATTTCAATGTTTATATCTTTTTTTATTTCTGGTATTACGCTAACAGCTGCAAATGATGTGTGCCTTCTAGCGCCAGAATCAAATGGTGAAATTCTAACTAACCTATGAATACCACTTTCATTTTTTAAAAAACCATAGGCATAATCACCAATTATTTTTATAGTAATACTTTTAAGACCTGCTTCTTCACCTTTTTGTTCATCTACAATTTCGTATTTATACCCCTTTTTTTCACAAAATTTTTGATACATTCTTGCAAGCATACTTGCCCAATCACATGACTCTGTTCCTCCGGCACCTGGGTGTATCTCTATGAAACAATTTAAATCATCATATTCACCAGAAAGTATTGTTTTTGTTTCTAAACTTTCTATTTCTTTTTCTAATTGTTCTATACTGCTGTTAATTATTTCTATAATTTCTTTATCTTCTGTATTTTTAAGTGTTTCTATATATTCATTTAAATCATCTTTTAATTTTTTATAACTATTTATAATTTTTTGTAAATTTACTATTTTTTTGTTGATATCATTAGCTTTATCTACATTTTGCCAAAAACCTTCTTCTTTTGTTTGGCTTTCTAATTTTGATAATTCTATCATTTTAGTATCTATGTCAAAGATACCTCCCAATATCATCAATTTTATTATTTAAATTATTAAGGCTTGTTAATAACTCTGTTTTTTCCATTTATTTTCTCCTTGCTTTTTAGTATAACAAAAAAATGTCTCTTTTTAAAGGGGCACTTTTTACTTTTCATTTTTCCATAATCCATGTAAATTGCAGTATGCATATATTTTTAATATTGTTTCATTTTCATCTTTTTTAAATTTTATCATTGGTTCCATTCCAGGTTTTAAATTAAAACGGTAATTTCCTTTGTTGGTTTCCAAATGAATCCATTTAATGTAATGATTTTCTTCCATAGGGTGAATTGTTTCTCCAACTGTTATTGTTACTTCATTTTCATTTTCAGTATATACTGGTATATGTTTTTCAGTTGCGGCTTCAATTGTGTTTGCTATAATTTCTTCCATAACTTCACCACAGCAAGTTATGTTTACTGATGAATCCTCAATCATTTCAACTAAATTTCCACAGTGTTTGCAAATTAAAAACTTTCTTTTCATTTTTTTCTATCCTTTCAAATTTTAATTTATTTTTATATATTTATATTATCATATTTACTATTTAATAAAAATACTATTTCACTCTTTTTAAGCAATATCCTGGTTCTGAATTTATAAAACCTTGGAAAACTACCTCTAAATCATATACAGTAAATGATACTCTAAAATCGTTTTCTAATTGTAATTTTAAATATAATTTTTTTCTCTACATATAATTAAAAATATTGCTGAGTAAATAAGCACAAAACTATGTTTTTTCAATAAAGCTGGTATTGAGAATATATTTTGCCAATTTCTATTAACTTTATTTCTCTAAGCATTATTATTTTTTTAGTTACTATTTTATCTTAATTAGTAATAATCTAATAAAATTCTTTTTCATCTATTAATGGAATTATGTCGATTCCTGGTTCTTCATATGGATGCTTAGCCCTTAATTGCTCCAGCACTTTTTTTACCTTATCTACTTCACATATAAATTCTAGCTTTTCTTCATCAACATATTCTAATTTTTTGACCTCACCAATGTATGGATGAGCATTTTCATTAGGCAGAAATGTTCCTGTCACTCTTGATGAAAATGTGCAATAAGAATACTCTCCTATTATTCCAGCTCCTGCTTCACAAACCGCTCTTCTAATATTCTCAAGGTCATTAACTGGAACTGTTACTACTATTTTAACCTTATTTACTTTAAAATACATTATAATTCTCCTATATATCATTTAATAATTCTTAAACTTTTATGAAAATATATTTTATTTTATAGTTTTTTTAAAAAAATTTAGTTTCCTTTTTTAAATTATTTTTATACTAGCTGGGAAATTTTATTCAATCATGCTATTGTTAGCTCTATTAATAAATAATTTTTTAATATACACTTGCTTTTATTCTATCATAATTTAAAAAGGTGTCAACATATTAAATAACTGTTCACACCTTTATTTTACTATATATTTTTATTTTTACGCGTAAAAATTATAAGTCTAAATCACTTTGTAAAATTATTAAAATCTAGTTTTTTATTATTTTTATTATTTACCGCAACATTGTTTATATTTCTTCCCTGAACCACATGTAGTGGACTTTCCTATATTATCAATATTATTAGTATTTATAGTATTATCAGTATTTTCTTTAATACTGGTACAAAGTAACATCCGTATTATTAGTATTATTGGTATTATCTTTACTATAAATATTTTATCTACTGTGGACAAATTGAGGACACTGTCCACATTCGTTCACTGATATAAGTATATCATATTTTGATATTATATAAAATGTGCAAAATCAATAATATTTTTTATCTGACGTACTTACTCAAAAATTCTTCTAACTCTTTTTCTGTACAAAATATTTCTTCAAAAATATTATATAACGTATCTGTTGCTTCGTATTCACCTATTGCATAACATTTTTTGCCCATACCATAAGCTATTCCTGATTCTATATGAGCTGCTTTCCCGGCTGGTAATACAAGTAATAAATTTTTTGACCTCTTTTCACCTTCTAAATCTTGTTTAAATAAATTTAGAACAATATCACTTTTTAATCCCAATGATTCAAACTCTTGCTGTCTTTCTTCTGGTGTTTGATTTTTATTTCCATATCCCCAACTATCTTCATTTTTTAGAAAGCAATAATAAGAAATGTTATATTTATCAAAAATATCACATATTTTTAATATACTTTCTTTATTTCTTGCTCTTCCAGCAATGAAAAATTCATATTCTTCATTTATCATATTCATCTTCCTTTCATATTAGGTATTATTTATACCATTATATATTAAAATTATTAAAATTTCTACTAGCTTCAAATAATTCAGTTACTTGTTTCTTATCTTCATTTTTACTTAAAACATAATATCTTTCTGTAGTTTCTATTCTCTTATGGCCTAATACTTCAGCAATGTCTTTTATCTCACAACCGTTTCTTAAACTAATAGTTGCAAAACTTCCTCTCAGATCATAAAACCTGCATTTTATTCCTAGTTCGTGATGAATAATTCTAGGATATTTAGCAATATCTTTTCCAGAATACGTCCCATCTTTTCTCGTAAATACTATTTTTACTCTATTATGTTTAGAAGTATTTTCTACAACCTTATATTCTATTAACTTACCATACTTATTTCTTACTTCTTCTAATACATATTGTTTATACTTCTTTCCATACTCTTTCCTATATTTATTTTGTAATTTTTTATAATTACACAGTACTAAATACAGAGTGTCACAAATATAAACTTCTCTACAACTTCCAACTGTTTTAGTTGTACCTAAATACCATCTACCTTTTTTCTCGTTATCTTTGGCATATACAGTTTTATTTATTTTTATAATTCTATTCTCTAAATCAATATCATCCCAGGTTAACGCAAATACCTCTCCTGTTCTCATTCCTGTATAACAAGCAGTAAGAAATGCACATATAAACACTTTATTATCTTTAAATCTATTCAAGATAATTTTTATTTCTTCATTAGTATAAATGTGACCTATATCGTTTTTTTTAATTCAAATGATAATACTCTAGGTATTTGTAAGTCACCCGCTGGATTATTTTTAATAAATCCAAAATAATAAGTTGCATCTCTAAAAGAACTTTTAATTACTTTTTGATAATTTCTTAATGCCTCTTTCTTATTGGATGTTTGATACAATTTTAATAATGCTTGATTAAGAATATATGGTGTTAATTTTGATAATTTATAATTACCTAATTCTTTTTTAATATTACTAAAAGATTCTCTATACCTTTTTGCTGTAGAATATTTATAATTTACTTCAAAATATTCTTTCATCCAATAATCTAAATATTCAAAATATAACATTTCACATTCATTTACTTTTTCTCCATTTATAAATTCATCATAGGCTTTTTGTCCTGCTAAATATGCTTCGTTTTTAGTTTTAAAACCTGATTTAGTAATTTGTTTTCTTTTTCCATTTACTTTTCCTGCTTCAAAACAATACTGATATACATTTCCTCTTTTCTTAATATTGATCATCTTATCATCTTCCTTTCTCTTTGATCATTATTATTTTATACGAAAAAACAGTAGCACCTTAAATCTACTGTTTTAACCTTATATTAATTTTGATAATATTTCATTTTTTTCTAATACATCTTTTGGTACTAAGTTCCCATTTTCTATTTTTATAAATTCCATTATCTGTACATTTTGTTCAACATATTTTCCTACAAATATGTATGCTAAACTACATTTTGAGATACTATTTTCTTTTAAAAACAAATTATAACTATCATCAACAGATGAGAAGTATAAATTCTTTTCCACAGGATTCATCTTTTTTATTCATTATTTAAAATTTTACCGGAACTTAAACGTAAATGAGCTTTTTAATAATTTTTAATTTACTATTGATAATTAAATATTTGCACTTAAAATACCAATTAAATTTAATATCTATACTAGTATAAAACAAAATTCAACATCTTAAAAATAAAGCTATATTTACAACTTTTCAATATTCTATATTTTTAACTTAGTATTTTATGCATGAATATTTATATTTGGTGTATAATATTTTTAAAAGGAAAATGAATATGAAAAGGTTTTTAATTTTATTTTTGGTATTATTTTTATTAAGTGGGTGTAATGAAAAAGAAGTAGTTAAAGATGTTCAAGAAGATACATTGAATTATGCTTTTGTTATTGGTAAAAATGATGAGTTTCTTTTAATTCAAGATAATAAAGGAATTATATATGAAAAAAATATATCTGGTTTAAATCCTGGTGATATGATAAAAACTTATGATGATATTAGTAATTTAAATGATTATGAAATTATTTCTGATGATGATTTTCCGTTAGCTTTTAATGATAATGGGATTTTTAAAGATTATTATAATATTTCTTATCAAAAAGTAAAAAATATGAGTTTGGATGAGAAAATTGGACAAATTTTACTTGTTAGATATCCATCCGAAAATCAGACCGATGTTTTAGAAAAATATCAATTTGGTGGTTATGTGTTTTATGCGAAAGATTTTAATGATAAAACTAAAGATGAAGTTATTAAAATGATTAATGATAATCAAAATGTGGCTAAAACGCCTATTTTAACTGCAGTAGATGAAGAAGGTGGTAAGGTTAATAGAATTAGTACTAATTCTAACTTAGCTAATGAACCTTTTAAATCCCCTAGGGAACTTTATTTATCTGGTGGTTTTGATTTAATCAAGGAAGATACTATTAAAAAAAGTAAATTACTTTATGAACTTGGTATTAATTTGAATTTAGCGCCTGTTGCTGATGTATCTACTAACCCTAATGACTATATGTATTCAAGAACACTTGGTGAAAACACTGATAAGACTAGCGAATATGTTAAAACGATTATTAAATCTAGTAATGGTTTGGGTGTTACTTATACTTTGAAACATTTTCCTGGTTATGGTAATAATACTGATACTCACCAAGGAACTTCTTTGGATAATAGAAGTTATGATGATATTTTAAATAATGATTTACCTCCTTTTAAAGTTGGTATTGATGAAGGGGCTTTATCTATTTTAGTTAGTCATAATATAGTGAGTAGTATAGATTCTGATTTACCTTCTTCTTTATCTTATAAGGTTCATAATTTGCTTAGGGATAATCTTAATTTTACGGGCATAGTTATAACTGATGATTTGGATATGGGGGCAATCGGTGATGTTAAATCATCTACTGTTAAAGCTGTTTTAAGTGGGAATGATTTAATTATTACTACTGATTATGAAAGCAGTATAAATGCAATTAAAGAAGCTATTAATAATGGTGAAATTTCTGATAAATTAATTGATAAGACTGCTACTAGAGTAATCGCTTTTAAATATTATAAAGGCATGATAAAAGGATAATTTTTGAGTTATCCTTTTAAATTTCACCAATATATTCTAATAATTTTAAGAACATTCTGATAAATTTCTTATCTAAACCTAACTTGCCTAATTTTCTTATAGCAATTCTTTTTTTCTTAATTGGTTCTTCTCCAAATAATATTTCGTCTATTTTTTCTTTCATCTTTAATTCATTACTACCTGTAGCAATATTATATAATTCATCTATTCTCGTAATAAGATGATTAATTAAAATCATTACTATGATAAGGATAACCATATAATAAAAGATAAACATAAAACTACCAAATACTGCAAAATGTACAACTAATAGAAGGATTTCTGGTAATAATAAAAATCCTATAACAAACATTATTAATAATTCTTTTTCATTTAATTTTTTCTTAATTATCATAAATATCAATCAAAAAATAAGCATTATAATCATTACATTATATACATCGGTAATTAAATGTATAATCATATTCACATTAAATATTGTTACTCTAGATAAATATATAATACTTTGAGTAATTAATAATACAAATATAAATAGAGAAAACATTAATATAAATATCCTTAACACCTTTAATAGATTAGATATTTTATGATATGTTTGCATTCTTTTATTATTTCCTTCATCTTTCCAGTACTCCATAGCACTACTATCATATAAGTCTTTATATAAAAATTATAAGTTTTTAACTTTGACATATTTTTAAGTTTTGATGTTGACATTTACATTTTAAATCCAGATTTACTTTTGAATTTTCTTTTCCCACCTTGGGGAGCAATTTCAAACTTATACTGAAATACCTTTCCTCTTTTTACTACATTTACTTTTCTCATTACACAACTCCTTACTTTATGTAAACGGAGTTATCTTTAACAAAAAAGTTAGCAAATGAATGCTAACTTTTTTGTTTCCAAAATTGTTTCCAAAAATTTTTCCCTTATTTTATAAGGCTTTTCAGAGGTTTTGGTAACATCTTTTTTAATTTTGGAAACAAAATGGAAACAAATCGACTATTTTTTATGATTTTTTGATTTTTAAAACCTTCGCAAACCCTTATTTTATAAGCTATTTACCACAGCAATTCTTATACTTTTT